>JAWVDX010000267.1:0-2986 GCA_033857015.1 Gaiellaceae bacterium | reverse complement strand
CCATCGAGGGGGTAGGGATCCGGTACGGATTCACGACCCAGGCCTTGATCGCGAGCACAATCGCGACGGCGCCGACGATTGTGACGAGCCAGTCGAGCGTGACGCGCCAGCCGTGCGGCAGGCGGTGCTTCTCGCGCTTGCGCCCGTACGGATCGTCGTCGTCGGGCTCGTCGAAGGCCGCGAACGGGTCGTGGCGGCGCGGGGGCTCGTCCGGTCGCTCCGGCTCGAAGCGGGGCGGCTCGGGATCGTGGATCTCGAAGAAGTCGTTCATCGTCCTGGTCTGCGGCTGCGGCTCTGTTCCTGGCGCCAGGCCTCGATGCGCGCGTGATCGCCGGAGAGGAGCACCTCCGGCACAGCCCACCCGCGGAATTCGGCCGGCCGCGTGTAGTGAGGGTACTCCAGCCCGCCCTCGAGCGCCTCGGAGAAGGATTCGATCTCGCCGGAGCCTGCGGTCAGCGCGCCCGGGAGGCGGCGCACGATCGCGTCGAGGAGCACCATCGCGGGGAGCTCTCCGCCCGAGAGGACGTAGGGGCCGATCGACACGGCATCCGTCGCGAGGTGATCGACGATGCGCTGGTCGAAGCCCTCGAAGCGGGCCGACAGGAGGGTGAGGTGCTGCTCCTGGGCGAGCTCCTCGACGAGCGGCTGGTCGAGCGGGCGACCCGTCGGGGCGAGGGCGACGACGCGGTGGCCGGGCGTGGAGCCGTAGGCGGTCTCGAGCGCGGCGGCGACGACGTCGACGCGGAGCACCATCCCGGCGCCGCCGCCGTAGGGGTCGTCGTCCACCTGGCCGGCGCGCAGCGGCGTCGTGTCGCGGTAGCTGAAGAGGCGCAGGTCGAGCTCGCCGCCGAGCACCGTGGCGAGCGGGCGCTGCTCCGTCATCCAGCTGAACGCATGCGGGACGAGCGTGAAGACGTCGATCTGCAAGGCGCGAGCTTAGAAGGTGTGTGTCGTGGACCGCTGCATCTGCGGCGACACGAGGCCGATCAAGACATGTCCTGTGCGCCGCGCGCGGATGCGCCGGCGCCTGCGGCAGCGGCCGCCCGGAGCGCCTGCTCTCCCGACGGGACATGTCCAGGGGTCTGACCCCGCGCCCACGAGGCATGATGCCTCGCATGGCGTCGCCGCTGCGCAACGAGCTGGAGGAGCTGCGGCTCGCGGTCTACCGGGGCTTCGCGGAGACGGGGCGCGCGCCGAGCGCCTCGGCGCTCGCAACCCGGCTCGGGCTGGCGCCCGCCCAGGTGGAGGACGGGCTGCAGGCGCTGGCGACGCTGCGCCACGTCGTGCTCGACGGGGACGGGCGAATCGCGATGGCGCACCCGTTCTCCGCGGTCCCGCTCGGGTTCGCCGTGATGGGCGCGACGACGCTCTGGTGGGGCGGCTGCGCGTGGGACTCCTTCGCGCTGCCCCACGTCCTCCCGGACGAGCCGGAGGTGCTCGTCTCGACGCGCTGCCCGGCCTGCGCTGCGCCACTTGCCTGGGTCGTCCGCCGCGACGCGCCGCCCGAGGGCGACGAGGTCGCGCACTTCCTCACGCCCGTCGCGCACATGTGGGACGAGATCCTCCACACGTGCGGGCACCAGCGGCTCTTCTGCGGCACCGACTGCGTCGAGGCCTGGCTCGAGCGGACAGGCCACGAGCGCGGCTCGATCCTCGACCTGGCGACGCTCTGGCGGCTCGCGCAGGGCTGGTACGGCGGACGGCTCGAGCGCGGCTACACGCGCCGCGAGCCGGTGGAAGCGGCCGAGTACTTCCGCGAGGTCGGGCTAACCGGAGCGTTCTGGGGGCTCTAATCGGCGAAGCCGGGCGCGACGACGATCTTCCCCGCCGCGAGATCGACCTCGAGAACACAGTCCTCGACCAGCGGGAGGAACACCTCCGAGTCGAGCTCCAGCACGTCATGCGCCACGCCCGGGACGACGTCCCGCACCAGGCCGAGCGCGCGCCCGCCCTGCTCCTCGACGGCGAGGCCGACGAGCTGGAAGACGTAGTAGCTGTCCTCCTCCGGCGGCGGCAGCTCGTCCCGCGGGATCGCGAGCGTCGCGCCGCGCGGCGCCGGCACGTCGAAGCGGATCACCGGCCGGCCCTGCGCGCGCTTCGATTCGACGACCTCCACGGCCACGCCGTCACACAGCAGCCGCGCCCCTTTCGCGAAGCGCTCGGGTGACTCGCTGGCCCGCTCGACATAGAACGCTCCGGCGAGCCCGTGCGGCTTGCCGACCCGGCCGACCTCGACGAGCTCGTCGCTCAGCGCTACTCCACGATCTCGAGCAGGAGCTTGCGCCCCGTCGTCGCGGAGCCGGCGCGCACGATCGTGCGCAGCGCGCGGGCGATGCGGCCCTGACGGCCGATCACCTTCCCGCGATCCTCCGGCGCGACGAACAGCTGGTACACGATCGCGCCCTCGCGCTCCACCTCGTCGACCCGCACCTGGTCCGGGTCGTCGACGAGCTGGCGAGCGAGGAACGCGACGAGCTCAGCCACCGATCTTCTTGACCTTGAGCAGCCGCGCGACCGGGTCGGTCGGCTGGGCGCCCTTGGCGAGCCAGTCCTTGACCTTCGCCTCGTCGAACTCGATCGTCGAGGGATCGGTCTGCGGGTTGTAGCGGCCCACGATCTCGATGAACCTGCCGTCCCGCGGCGAGCGGGAGTCTGCGACGACGACGCGGTAGATCGGGTTCTTCTTGGAACCGACCCGCGCCAATCTGATCTTTGCTGCCATGCGTCTCCTCTTCTAACGTCCCGGCATTCCCGGGAACGCGGGCATCTTGCCCTTTCCGAGCTGCTTCATCATCTTCTCCATCTGCTTGCGCGCCTCGAGCAGGCGATTCACCTCTTGAACGCTGGTGCCGCTGCCCCTGGCGATACGAAGTCTGCGCTTTCCGTCGATCGCGTGCGGCACTCGCCGCTCGTGCGGGGTCATCGAGAGGATGATCGCCTCCACTCGAGCGAGCTGCTTCTCGTCCACGTCGACGTCCTTCAGCTG
>JAWVDX010000266.1:0-4784 GCA_033857015.1 Gaiellaceae bacterium | reverse complement strand
AGTTCGGCGGCCGCTGCTTCTGCCCCCGCTGCGCCGTCGCCTTCCGCGACTGGCTGCGCGCGCGCTACGGCTCGCTTGCCGCGCTGAACGAGGCCTGGGGCACCGTCTTCTGGAGCCAGACCTACGGCGCGTGGGACGAGATCGACGTCCCGCCCTCGGGCTCGGTCCCGATGCCCGGTGGATTCGGGGGCGCGGCGCCTTCTCCGGCGCACGCGCTCGACTACCGGCGCTTCATCTCGGATAGCTACGTCCGCTACCAGCGGCTGCAGATCGAAGAGATCCGCCGCACCTCGGACGCGCCGATCACGCACAACATGATGGGCTTCGGCTTCGGCGACATCGATTACCACGCCCTGGCGCAGGACCTCGACTTCCTTGCCTGGGACAACTACCCGGTGCTCAACCACAGCGACGGCTGGCTCGAGCCGGCGCTGAGCTGCGATGCGATCCGCGGGCTCAAGAACACGCCGTTCTGGGTGATGGAGCAGCAGGTGGGGCCACTCGGCTGGGAGGTCATCCGTTCGCCGCGCCGCGGGCAGCTGCGCCTGCACACCTTCCAGATGATCGCCCACGGGGCGGAGGCGATCAGCTACTTCCGCTGGCGGTCGGCGCGCTTCGGAACCGAGCAGCACTGGTACGGGATCCTCGACCACGACGGCCGCCCCAATCGGCGCCTGCGCGAGGTCACCGAGCTCGTCCAGGAGGTGGGCGCGATCGCGCCGCTGCTCGAGGGGGTCGTCCCGAGCTCGCAGGCTGCGGTGATCTACGACTACGACTCGCGTTTTGCCCTGGAGATCCAGCCGACCAATCCGGCGCTGCCGCACACGCGAGCCGTCGGTGCTCACTACGGGGCGCTCAGGCAGCTGGGGCTCGGCGTCGATCTCCGCCCGCCGATGGCAGATCTCTCCGAGTACAGCCTCGTCGTCGCGCCGAGCCTCTACATGATCGACGAGCCGCTCGCCGCGCACCTCAAGGCCTACGTCCAGAACGGGGGGGTGCTCGTGCTCGGCCCGCGCAGCGCCTTCAAGGACCGGACGAACGCCGTTCCGGAGCGCCCGTTGCCGGCCTGGCTCGACGATCTCGTCGGACTCGAGGTCTCCGACATCTCCAGCTTCATCGACATGCCGCCCGTGCGGCTGCGGAGCTCGGACGGCTCGAGCGAAGGCGACTTCCGCGGCTGGTTCGAGGAGCTCAGCCCGACAAGTGCGCAGGCGCTCTACGTCTACGACGAGTACGACTACGCCGGCGGGCCCGCGATCACGAGCAACGCTTTCGGCGAGGGCCGCGCCGTGTACGTCGGTGGCGCCGCCACGCCGGCGACGCTGCGCGACCTCTACCGGACGCTTGCCTCCGACGCCGGCCTCGGTGTCTTCGACCTCCCCGAGGAGGTGGAGCTCGTGCGCGTGAAGAAGCCCGACGCCGACGCGGAGCTCCTGTTCCTGCTGAACTACTCGGATCGCGAGCAGCTCGTCGAGCTGCCGGAGGAATGGTGCGATCAGCTCGGTGCCGGCACTCCGAGCCGCACGGTGGCGCTCGCGCCGTACGGCGTGGCGTTGCTCAAGCCTGTCGGCGTGGCCGTTCCCGTCGAGCAATGACCGAGCGGCGTTGCGTCGTCGGGCTCGACTTCGGCACGTCGTCGGCCCGCGCGCTGCTCGTCGACGCCGCGACCGGCGAGGAGCTGACGTCGAGCGTCTACACCTATCGGGGTGGCTCGGATGGCGTCGTCGGCGATCCGCACGATCCGACCCTCGCGCGTCAGGAGCCGAGCGACTACGTCGACGCGCTCGTGTCCACGCTGGCCGAGACCGCGCGGGCCGCAGTCGAGTCGGGCGAGCAGATCCGCATCGAGGGGATCGGCGTGGACACCACCGGCTCGACGCCGCTTCCGCTCGACGAGAGCGGCCAGCCCCTGGCGTTCGATCCCAGGTTCGAGGGCGACCCCGCAGCCAAGGCGTGGCTCTGGAAGGACCACACCGCTCACGCCGAGGCCGGCGAGCTGACGGCGCTCGCGCGCGAGCTCGGGACTCCGTATCTCGACTACTGCGGCGGGACGTACTCCTCCGAGTGGTTCTGGTCGAAGATCCTGCGCTGCAGCCGGGTCGCACCGGACGTCTTTTCCGCCGCGCACACGTGGGCCGAGATCTCGGACTACATCCCCTCCGTGGCGACCGGCGGTGGGCGAGCGCTCACGCGCAACGCCTGCGCCGCGGGGCACAAGGCGCTCTTCTCGACGCTGTGGGGCGGCCTCCCTTCGGAAGAATTCCTCGCGGCGCTGGCGCCCGAGCTGGCCGCGCTGCGCGGGCGCCTCTACAGCAGCGTCCTGCCTGCCAGCGAGGCCGCGGGCACGCTTGATCCGGCGCTCGCCAAGCACACCGGCCTGGACAGCAGCATCACGATCGCCGTCGGCACCATGGACGCGCACGCCGGTGCGGTGGCTGCCGGCGTCCGGCCGGGCAGGCTCGTCAAGATCATCGGGACGAGCACCTGCGACTGCACCGTCGCTCCCGAGCTCGTGCCCCTGCCCGGTGTCTGCGGCGTCGTCAGCGACTCGATCATCCCGGGGCTGACCGGGATCGAGGCGGGCCAGTCGGCGGTCGGCGACCTCTTCGAGTGGTACCTGCGGCACGTGGGCCTCGGCGCCGGAGGACACGAGCGCCTCCAGGCCGAAGCAGCGCAGCTGCGCCCGGGCGAGAGCGGCCTGGTCGCGCTCGACTGGAACAACGGCAACCGGACGATCCTCGTCGATCCCCTGCTCTCCGGGCTCCTGATCGGCCAGTCGCTGCACACGACCCCGGCCGAGGTCTACCGGGCCCTCATCGAGGCCACGGCCTTCGGCGCGCGCATCATCATCGACCAGATCGAGCGCTTCGGGCCGGCCATCGACGACGTCGTGGTCACCGGAGGCATCGCCACGAAGAGCCCGCTCGCGATGCAGGTCTACGCCGATGTCCTGAACCGGCCCATCCATCGAGCGCGCTCCGAGCAGGCGTGCGCCGTCGGAGCGGCGATCTACGCCGCCGTCGCGAGCGGGATCCACGCGACGACCGAGCAGGCCCAGGCGGCGATGGGTGGAGTCGGCGGTGGGGAGTACAGGCCCGACCCGGCTGCGGCTCGCGTCTACGAGCGCCTGTACGCGATCTACGGGCGGCTCCACGACGCGTTCGGCGGCGTCGCCCAGAGCGACATGGGGAGCGTGATGAAGGAGCTGATCGAGATCCGGACGGCGGCGAGCGGATGAGCGCGAGCCTGCGAGAGGCGGTCTGCTGGGGCAATCAGATGCTCCCGCGAGCCGGCCTCGTCACGATGCACTCCGGAAACGTCAGCGGCCTCGATGCCGACGCCGGCCGGGTGTTCATCAAGCCGAGTGGCGTCGACTACGAGACCCTGACCCCCACAGCGATCGTCGAGGTGGATCTCGAGACCGGCCGGCCCGTCGAGGAGGGGCTGCGCCCGAGCGTCGATCTCCCGCACCACCTGTTCCTGTACCGGCACCTGCCGGAGCTGCGCGGCATCGTCCACACGCACAGCAACTACGCGACGGCGTTCGCCGCTGCCGGCCGCGAGATCCCGGTGTGCCTGACCGCGATCGCCGACGAGTTCGGCGGCCCGATCCCGTGCGCGCCCTACGTCGACAACCAGGGCGAGCACATCGGCGAGGCGATCCTCCTGCACAGGACGCAGGCGCCCGCGATCCTGATGGCCTCGCACGGCGTCTTCGCCTGGGGCGCCTCGGTGGCGGCCGCGCTCAAGGCCGCGATCATGGTCGAGGACGTCGCGCGCACGGTCTGGCTCGCGCTGGCGCTCGGACAGCCGGCGGTGCTCCCGCCGGAGGAGGTGGCCAAGTGGTACGGCCGCTACCAGGGCGGGGGCTACGGGCAGGGGGCCGAGGAATGAGCGCCCCGGCGACACCGGATGCGCCGAGCCCCGAGCGGCGGGAGGGAAGCTTCCACGGTCGCGCGACCGGCGTGCTGGAGAACGACCAGCTGCAGCTCGAGTTCCTCCTCGACGCAGGCCCGCGGATCGTCCGGCTCGGCCGGCGCGACACGCCCGGGAACATCCTCGCCGAGACGCCCGCCTACTCCTGGGCCACGGTCTACGGGGAGCCCTACGAGCTCATCGGAGGCCATCGCCTCTGGGTCGCGCCGGAGACTCCGCCCGAGCAGCAGGTGCCGGACAAGAAGCCCGTCGAGGTGACGTGGCTCCCCGAGGGCGTGGAGCTCGTCGGCGGCACGCTCACGCGCGAGCGGCTGTCCCGGTCGATCACCATCCAGCTCCAGCCCGGCGAGCCGGTCGTGGAGCTCGTGCACGCGCTCCGCACTTGCGGCGAGGAGACTGTCGAGGCGGCCGCCTGGTCGCTGACCGCGCTGGCGGTCGGAGGCGTCGCCTCGCTGCCGCAACAGCAGGGACCGGTCGAGGCCGAGCACCTCCCGAACCGGCACCTCGTGTTCTGGCCGTACAGCTCGATCGCCGACCCGCGGCTCGAGCTCCGGGACGACGAGATCCGGCTGCGGGCCTCTCCCGCCGACGGCTACTTCAAGCTCGGCTACTTCAACAGGACGGGCTCGCTCGTCTACGTCCGCGACGGCCTGCGCTTCGAGAAGACCTTCGCCGTCCTGGAGGGAGAGGCGCACGCAGACCTCGGCTGCAACGCCGAGGCGTACGTCTCGGACGAGCTCCTCGAGCTCGAGACGCTGAGCCCGCTCCGCGAGCTCGCGCCCGGAGAGTCCGTGGAGCACCGCGAGACGTGGCGGCTCGAGCGGACAACGTGAACAGCCTTGCGGGAT
>JAWVDX010000265.1:0-3356 GCA_033857015.1 Gaiellaceae bacterium | reverse complement strand
AGGCTCATCGAGCGCAAGAGCCTGCGCAAGATCACCCCGGTCGGCACGCCGAAGCTCGTCGGGGAGCTGCACGTCAACCACGTGAACCTCTACTCCGTGGCACCGCCCCGCCAGCTGGCCGAGTGGTCGAATCGCCTGCAGCGGCTCGGCGAGCGCACGCGGCTCGGGATCCCGGTCACCGTCTCCTCCGACCCGCGGCACAGCTGCCGGAAGAACACGGTCGCGAGCATGGCCTCGCAGCACTTCTCCGCCTGGCCCGAGCCGATCGGCCTGGGCGCGGCCGACGACGAGGAGCTGACCCGCGAGTTCGGCGACATCGCCCGCCAGGAGTACCTCGCCGCGGGGATCCGCACCGCCCTCCACCCGATGGCCGACCTGGCCACGGAGCCGCGCTGGTCGCGGATCGTCGGCACCTTCGGCGAGGACGCAGCGCTGTCGGCGCGCCAGACCGGCGCGTATGTCCGCGGCTTCCAGGGCGACCAGCTCGGAGCCCACTCCGTCGCCTGCATGACGAAGCACTTCCCGGGCGGCGGGCCACAGAAGGACGGCGAGGACCCGCACTTCCCCTACGGGCGCGAGCAGGTCTATCCGGGCGGAAACTTCGAGTACCACCTGCGCCCGTTCGCAGCCGCGTTCGAGGCCGGCACCTGCATGGTCATGCCGTACTACGGGATGCCGATCGGGGTCGACGGGATCGAGGAGGTCGGCTTCGGCTTCAACAGGGACGTGGTCACCGACCTGCTGCGCGGGCGCTTCGGCTTCGAGGGCGTCGTCTGCACGGACTGGGGGCTGATCACGCCGATCAAGCTCCTGGGCAAGACGATCTTCGCCGCGCGCGCCTGGGGCGTCGAGCACCTGACCCGGGAGGAGCGGGCTCTGAAGGCGATCGAGGCCGGCGTCGACCAGTTCGGTGGCGAGCACTGCGTCGACATCGTGCTCGCGCTCGTCCACAGCGGACAGATCTCCGAGGAGCGGATCGACGAGTCGGCACGCCGCCTGCTGCGCGACAAGTTCCGGCTCGGGCTCTTCGACGACCCCTACGTCGACGAGGACGCCGCCGTGCGCACGATCGGGAGCGCCCCGTTCCGCGCCGCCGGCGAGCTGGCGCAGCGCAAGTCCATCGTGCTGCTGAAGAACGGGAAGGACGGGCCGCTGCTCCCGCTCCAGGGGCGGCCGAAGGTGTACCTCGAGGGCGTCGACGAGGAGGTGGCGCGTGCCTACTGCGAGCCGGTGAAGACGATCGAGGAGGCGGAGCTGGCGCTGATCCGCCTCGCCGCCCCGTTCCGCAAGCGGCGCGGCCTCCTCGAGCGGCTCTTCCACGCGGGCGCCCTCGACTTCCCTGCGAAGGACCTGCAGGCGATCCTCACGAAGCTCGAGCGCGTGCCCACGATCGTGGACGTCTTCCTCGACCGCCCCGCCGTGCTCCCGGAGATCGCCGGGGCGAGCGCCGCGCTGCTCGGCAACTTCGGCGCCGGCGACGCCGCGCTCCTGGACGTCGTCTTCGGCCGCCACGCCCCGACCGGGAAGCTCCCCTTCGAGCTGCCCTCCTCGATGGAGGCGGTGCGCAACCAGCACCCGGACGTCCCGCACGACTCCGAGGCGCCGGTCTTCCCGTTCGGCCACGGCCTCACCTATTAGAACGGGCGGCCCCCGAAGGAGCCGCCCGTGATCATGCGCTGGAGAGGACTTGAACCTCCACGACCCTAAGGTCACAAGGCCCTCAACCTTGCGCGTCTACCAATTCCGCCACCAGCGCGTGACGAGCCGGATTGTAGCCCGGCGCCTACTTGAGGAGGTGGTACAGGAGCAGCGTGTTCCCGAGGAACAGCGCCGCCACCACGATCGTCAGGCGCGTGAGGTTGCGCTCGACGACGTGGGTTCCGCCCTGCGAGGCGGGCGTGAAGCCCATCCCGCCGAGGCCTGCGTCGCGCCCCGAGTGGAGCAGGATCAACGTCAGCAATGTGGCCGAGATGATCACGTGCAGCCCCGCGGCGAACGCGAGCCAGGTCAGGAAGAAGGCGACAGGCACGCGCGCAGTCTAGCCTGCTGCCTGTGGAGGAGGTTCGCGACCAGATCCGCAAGCTGCTCGTGACCGGGGACAACCGGCTCAAGCAGGGGGTCGCGCCCGAGAAGGCGCGGCAGAGCTACGAGCAGGCGCTCGCCCTCGCGCGCGAGCACGGGCTCGAGGAGCAGGTCGGCCCGCTCGTCGCGGTCAGGCTGGCCGACCTCGATGCGCTGCCAGGAGGAGCTCCTCCACCCGAGCCGCCTGCAGGTTGACGTCGTGCGCCGCAGCGGCGGCGCGCGCGGCGGGGCCGGGCTCGGGAAGCGCGAGCGCCCGCTCGAGCGCGCGCGCGAGCTCGTCCGGGTCACTCGGGTCGACGAGGACGCCCGCCTCCGGCGGCACGAACTCCGGCGGCCCGCCGATCTTCGTCGCGACGACGGGACGCTCGGACGCGAGCGCCTCGAGCAGCACCTGGCCGAACGGCTCGATGAGGCTCGGCTGGCAGACGACGTCCGCCGCTGCAAGCCAGCGCGGCACCTCGTCGTGCGCGACCCGGCCGACGACCCGCACGCCGGGACGTCCTTCGAGCTGGACGCGCAGCGGGCCGTCGCCGACGAAGGCCAGCCGGCCGCGGCCCAGCCGGGCGAACGCCTCCGCGAGCGCGACCACGTTCTTGCGCGTGCTCAGCGAGCCGACGCAGACGAGGAACGGGCCCTCGCCCTCCCAGCCCAGCATGCGCCGCGCCTCCGCAGCGTCGGCGCCGGCGAAGCGCTCGAGGTCGACGCCGCTGTCGATCACCGCGGTCTTGCCGCGCGCGGCGGGAAGCCTGAGCTCGAGCTCGCTCCGGAGGTAGTCCGAGACGCAGACGACCGCGCTCGCGCGCCGTACGACCCGCCCGGTCGCAGCCGCAACGCCCGGGACCGTGCCGATATTGCGCACGTCGCGCCCGTGCGCCGTCACGACCAGCGGCGCGGCGCCGGCCGCCTGCGTCGCGATCAGCCCCGTCGGGACGAGGAAGTGCGCGTAGACGACGTCGGGGCGGAACGCGCGGGCGACGCGCCGCGTCTCCCGTGCCAGCTCGAGGTAGCGGAGCTTCCCGCCGGCGCGCCGGTTCAGCACCGCCCGCGCCAGCTCGTGCCCGCGCCGCTCGAGCGCCTGCTCCAGTCCCTGGACGAACACGCCCAGGTCGGGGTCGGACGGCCCGGGATACATCTGGGAGACGAGCAGGATCCTCATGCGGCTACGACCGGTCGTGCGAGCCGAACTCGTCGCGGAGCACGCCGCAGAGCTCGCCGACAGTGCAGTGGAGGCGCAGCGCCTCGCGCAGGGGCGGCAGCAGGTTCTCGCCTGTCCG
>JAWVDX010000264.1:0-5832 GCA_033857015.1 Gaiellaceae bacterium | reverse complement strand
TGAGCGCCGAGCTGGAGCGGATCGTCGCGTGCCACCGCGACCTGCAGGAGCGGCTCTGCGACCGCTTCCTGCCCTCGCACGTCGCCTCGGGGCTCTTCAACTCGACCCTGGCGCGGATCTGGGACCGGAACTACGTCCGCCTCGAGGACCCGAACGGCGGCGCCGGCGAGCTCATCGCCTTCGCCGAGCGGGCTCACGCGCTCGCGAACGTCGCGCACCGCCGCATCTGGATCGACGACCCGGCCGCCGGCGAGCGCCTCGTCCCGGCCTTCACCGCCGGCGGCTGGTCGGTGCAGAAGCTCCTCGTGATGGTGCACCGCGGCGAGCCGGCGGTCGACGCCGACCTGCTCGTCGTCGCCGAGCTGCAGGAGGCGGAGCTGCGCCCGCTCCGCGAGCTGATCTCCCACGAGTACGACCACGACGAGGAGACGCGCCTCCAGCTCCTCGCAGCGCAGCACATGACGGCGGAGGAGCTCGACGTGCGCTACTTCGGCGTCCGCCGCGGCACGGACATCGTCAGCTGCTGCGAGCTGTACACCCGCGGCGCCGTCGCGCAGATCGAGGACGTCGTGACTGCGCCGGCGTTCCGCAACCAGGGGCTCGGTCGCGCGGTCGTCCTGCGCGCGCTCGACGCAGCCCACTCGAGCGGGCACGACCTCGTCTTCCTGCTCGCCGACGAGGACGACTGGCCGAAGGCGCTCTACGAACGTCTCGGCTTCGAGCCGGCCGCCCGGTTCCATGCGTTTCTGAAGCGACCCGACTTGACGTAGATAATAAGCGCGCTTATTATCTTGGCCATGATCGAGATAACGCAGGCACACGCGCGCTCCACCGCAGCACCGTCCGCCTTCTTCGAACGCTGGGCGGACATGGCCACCTGGCCGGAATGGAATCAGGACACGGAATGGGTTCGCCTCGACGGCCCCTTCGCGACCGGCTCGACCGGGGTACTCAAGCCCAAGGGCGGGCCGAAGGTCAAGTTCACGATCGCCTCGCTCGTCCCCGAGCGGAAGTTCGTCGACGTGTCGCACCTCGTCGGCGCGCGTCTCACCTTCGACCACACCGTCGACTCGCAGGGCGACGGCTGCGAGGTGCGCGTCGCCGTCACGCTGGCAGGGCCGCTCGCCCGGCTGTGGGCGCGCATCCTCGGCAAGGGGTTCCGCGACACGCTCCAGCCCGATCTCGACCGGCTGGTCGCGCTCGTGGAGGCCCGGTGACGGACCGCCTCGCCACGGAGCACGCAGGCCCGGACGAGAGCCCGGGCCTGCTGCTCTGGCAGGTGACGAACCGCTGGCAGGCAGCGCAGCGCGCGACGCTGAAGCCGTTCGGGCTGACGCACGTCCAGTTCGTGCTGCTCGCCTCGCTGACCTGGCTCGATGCCGAGGGGCCGGTCACGCAGAAGGCGCTCGCCGAGCACGCGGCGACCGATCCGATGATGACGTCGCAGGTGCTGCGCACGCTCGAGGCCCGCGGGCTCGTCGAGCGGGCGCCGCACCCGAGCGACCGCCGCGCGCGGGCGTTGCGCGTCACCGAGACGGGCCGCGAGCTGGCGAACCGCGTCGTCGTCGCGGTCGAGGCATGCGACCGCGCCTACTTCGCCCCGCTCGGAGCCGAGACGCCACGCCTGACCGCGGCGCTCGTCCGCCTGCGCGACGCCTAGGAGATCGCCTTCAACGCCTTCGCGAGCGACTGCTTCGTCGTCAGCACGCCCTCGAACAGGTCGCCCTTGAGGCGCACGCGCTCCAGCGCGACGTCCATCGAGTAGATCGTCGGGTTGAGCTTGGCGTTCACCTCGTCCCAGGCGAGCGGCGTCGAGACCGTCGCGCCCGGGACGGGACGCACCGAGTAGACCGAGGCGATCGTCTTGCCGGCGCCGTTCTGGTTCGCGTCGATGAGCACGCCTCGCCGCTTCGCCTTCACCCACTGGGTCGTCGCGAGGTCGGGGTGCGTGCGGGCGATCGCGCCCGCGACGATCTCCGCGAAGCGCCTCGTGTCCGCGAAGGTGGAGCGCCGCTCGATCGGGACGAGCACGTGGAGACCGTCCACGGAGCCGCTCGTCTTCGGGAAGCCCACGAGCCCGAGCGCGTCCAGGGTGTCGCGGATCAGCAGCGCCACTTTCACCGCCACGTCGAAGCCGACGCCCTCCGACGGGTCGAGGTCGAAGAGGACGAAGTCGGGGCGCTCCGGCTTGTCGATCCGCGAGTACCAGGTGTTCATGTCGATGCAGCCCATGTTCACCATCCAGAGCAGCGCCAGCTCGTCGTTCACGACCGGCATGTTGATGGTGCGCGGCGTGCGCGGCTTCTCGCGCGGCACCGCCACGACCGGCACGGTGGGGATCCAGTCCGGCATGTGCTTGGGCGCGTCCTTCTGGAAGAAGTGCGGGCCGTTCCACCCGTCCGGGTAGCGCTTCATCGTGAAGGGCCGATCCTTGATGTGCGGGAGGAGGACGGGCGCGACCGCCTCGTAGTAGGCGATCAGGTCGCCCTTCGTGATCCCTTCGTCGGGCCAGAAGGGCTTGTCCAGATTGGACAGCTTGAGGACGCGCTTCCCCTTCCTGCGCTCCGTCGCAACCGGCTGCTCGCGTTTCACCTGCTCCGCCTCCTTGTCCTCGCGCAACCCCTTGTAGGCCGGCGCCCGCAGGTGCCCGTCGTGCGTCCACTCGACGAACTCGACCTCGCAGACGAGCTCCGGCTTGACCCAGACGACATCGCCCTTGCGGACGCGTGGCATCTTCGGCTCGACGGGAAACGGCGAGGTCTTCCGCTCGAGCGGATGCAGCTTCTTCAGGACGCGCTCGATCTCCTGCTCCGTGAAGCCCGTCCCGCAGTTGCCGACGAACGCGAGCTCCTTGCCGCGCCGGACCCCGAGGACGAGCGCGCCAAAGCTTCCGGCCCGTCTGCCCTGCCCCTTCGTGTAGCCGCAGATGACGAACTCCTGGCGATTGCGGGTCTTGAGCTTGAGCCAGTCGCGCGTGCGCTTGCCCTCGTAGTAGAGCGATCCAGCCCGCTTGGCCATGATCCCCTCGAGCCCCTGCGCGACGGCGGCCTGGTAGAGCGCCTTGCCGTCCACGAAGCTCTCCGAGAGGCGCACCACCGCGTTGCCGGGAATGAGGAGCGCCTCGAGCCGTTTGCGCCGCTCCCGGAGCGGCAGCTCGACCAGCGGCTCGCCTTCCAGCTCCAGCAGGTCGAAGACGTAGTACACGAGCCTCGCGCTTCCCAGTTGCATCGCCGAGAAGCTGGCCCGGCCCTCGGCGTCGTGGGCGCAGACCTCGCCGTCGAGTACGCAGTCCGGGGTGCGGAGCGCCTTCGGCAGCTCCTTCGCGACCACCGCGAAGCGGGCCGTCAGGTCCTTGTCGTTGCGGCTCGCGAGGGTCGCCTCGTTGCCTGCGACGCGAGCCAGGGCGCGGTAGCCGTCCCACTTGACCTCGTAGACCCAGTCCTTCCCGGTCGGGAGCTCGTCCGCCAGGGTCGCGAGCATCGGCTTGTACTCCCGCCGCGCCGCCTGCGGCGTAGCGGCGTCGGGGTCGCGCTTGCGGATGATGAGCCAGTTCTTCTCCTCGCCGCCCAGGTGAGCCGGGACGAGTACCCAGGTGCCGTCGAGCCGCTCCCCGTGGAGCCGGACCGTCAGCCCCCCGTCACGCTTGCGCTCCACGAGCTCGAAGGTCCCGCTGTCCCAGATCTCGACCGAGCCGGCCCCGTACTCGCCGGCGGGGATCTGACCCTCGAAGCGCGCGTACTCGAGCGGATGGTCCTCGACGTGCACCGCGAGGTGCTGCTGGCCGGGCTCCAGCGGGACGCCCTTCGGCACGGCCCAGCTCGCGAGCGCTCCGTCGAGCTCGAGGCGAAAGTCGTAGTGCAGACGGCGCGCGTCGTGACGCTGGACAACGAAGATCGGCTGCTTACCGCGCTTTGCGTTGCCGAAGGGCTCGCTCGTCTTGGCCGGGTCGCGCTTCTTCTCGTACTCGGTCAGGTTTCGTGGCATGGCGCGCGGGTACCCGCCTTCTGCTGAGGAGAACCGCAGAGAAGGTTGCGCCAGCGGGGGCAGCGCGACATTCTCATTTGCAACACGGATTCATATCCCTGCAAACGCTTCTCCTACCCTAGCGGGGGGTCAGCGCTCCGGGTCGCTCTCAAGGCGGCCCGGAGCCTTTCAGGCCCTGTCGTGCCGAGAATGGCTTATGCACAGTTTCCACAGGGTTACCCCCAAGCGGAAATCCCTGCATAACGAGGGCTGGGCGGACCGCCTGGGGACGGTCGTCAGGCAAAAACGCCGAGCGCGCGGTAGCGAGCACGGCGCCGGCGGCGGAGCTCGTCGCCGGGGATCTCGTCGAGCTCGGCCAGCTGCTCCTTGAGCGCTGCGCCGAGCAGCTGCGCGGCGGCGTCATAGTCCGCGTGGGCGCCTTCCTCCGGCTCGAGCACGATCGCGTCGATGACGCCCAATTCGAGGCAGTGACGCGCATCCGGCCGGAATGCCGCGGCCGCCTTCTTCGCCTGCGCCGCGTCCCGCCAGAGGATCGAGGCGCCGCCTTCGGGCGAGATGACCGCGTAGTAGGAGTTCTCCTGCATGAGGATCCGGTCGGTGAGCCCGATCGCGATCGCGCCGCCGGAGTTGCCCTCGCCGATCACGCAGGAGACGGTCGGCACCGTGATTCGCGCCATTAGCGCCTGCGAAGCGGCGATCGTGCCACCCTGCCCGTGCTGCTCCGCGGCCACACCGGGGTAGGCGCCGAGCGTGTCGATCAGCGAGATGACGGGGAAGCGGTGCCGCTCCGCGATCTCCACCGCGCGCATCGCCTTGCGGTAGCCCTCCGGGTTCGCCATGCCGAAGTTGCGCGCAGCGCGCTCCTTCAGGTCGCGGCCCTTCTGGTTGCCGATGAGGACGACCGTCCGCCCGTCGAAGCGCCCGAGCCCGGCGACGATCGCGCCGTCGTCCATCAGGTGGCGGTCGCCGTGGAGCTCGAACCAGTCCTCGAGCAGCCGCTCGACGTAGTCCAGCGTGTAGGGCCGCTCCGGGTGGCGGGCCAGCTCGATCGCCTGCCAGACGTCGTCGGCGGTCGGCTCGGCGGCCAAGTGAGCGAGCTGACGCTGCAGCTTCTCGAGCTCGGCGGAGAGACCGGTGCCTCCCAGGAGCCTCAGGCGGCGGAGCTTACCGAGTCGCTCGCGCAGACGCAGCTCGGTTTCAGGATTCATCGTCGAAGAGCCTCAGAAGCTTGGCGAGCGTCGCGCGCAGCTCCGGTCGCGGGACGATGGCGTCGAGGTGGCCGAAGCGCTCGTTCGCCTCGGAGCGCCCGAAGTCGGCCGGAAGGTCCTCCTTGACCGTCTGCTGGACGACGCGCGGGCCGGCGAAGGACATGAGCGCGCCCGGCTCGGAGAGCGTCACGTCACCGAGCGAGGCGTAGCTCGCGATGACGCCGCCGGTCGTCGGGTGCGTGATCACCGTGATGAGCGCGCAGCCGGCGTCGCGCATGTCCTCGATGGCGCACACGGTCTTCGGCATCTGCATCAGCGAGAAGATCCCCTCCTGCATCCGCGCTCCACCCGAAGCGGGGACCGAGACGAGCGGGACGCCACGCTCGACGGCGCTGTCGCAGGCGAGCGCGAACTTCTCGCCGACGACGCTGCCCATCGAGCCGCCGATGAAGGAGAAGTCCATCACCGCGAGCTCGCAGGCGCGCTCCTCGATCGCGGCCTGGCCGATGATCATCGCCTCGCCGCTGTCACTCGAGAGCTCCGCCTCGGCGAGGCGCTCCTTGTACGGACGCAGGTCGACGAAGTTGAGCGGGTCGGCGGAGCGCAGCTCCTCGGCCTCCTCGACGAACGAGCCGGGGTC
>JAWVDX010000263.1:0-2570 GCA_033857015.1 Gaiellaceae bacterium | reverse complement strand
TAGCGGAGCTACGGGCGCGGGCCGGGGACGCCGCAAGCGCGCCGCGCAGCGTGGCCGGACGACGCCGGGCTTCGTTCTGAAAGATGTCCTAGACACCTGTCGTCACGGCCAGGATGTCCGCGATGTGGATGAGCCGAAACGTCTCGCGCGAGGCCAGGATCCGTTCGCCCGGCTCCTCGAGCTCCGGAAGCGAGCGCCAGAGGTCGCGCGCGCAGAGCAGCAGCGCGCGGATCTGCTCCTGCGCCTCCGGGTGCGAGTCCGGCTCGGAGCAGGCGTTCAGCGCCAGGCCGAGGACGCCGATCGTGTCCGCCTGCCGCGTCCACAGGAGCGGTGTCGCCATCGACAGGTACTGGTGCACGCGGGCCAGCGTCATGGACTGGCTGAACGTGTTCGAGCCCTGGGGCTTCGTCGGCTCGGGGCCCGGCTCGCCGCGGGTGATGCGATCCGCGTTGTCCCAGAGGATCGCGCGCAACTGCTGCTCGTCGAGGCCGGCCAGGCGCGCCGTCTGCACCGTGAGAAGCAGCGAGCTCGGCTGCTGTCCATAGGGGTAGTCCGAGGCGTAGACCACCTGTTCCGGCGGCACCTGCCGGAAGAAGTCGAGGAGGTCGACGGGGCTCCAGACGGAGGTGTCGAAGAAGACGCCGCGGCGCCCGGCCATCTGCGTCGCCAGTCCGGCCATGTCCGCGATGCCGGCGTGGGCGATAATCAGCGGCGCCGCCGGGAAGCGCTCGTGGAGCCGCGCGAGGTGGTCGGCGATCGGCGGCAGCCCGCGCCCGCCGTGGATGAGGATCGGCACGCGCCGGTCGGCCGCCAGCTCGAAGACCGGGGCGAGCCGCTCGTCGTTCAGGGCGAAGCGCTGTGCCCGCGGATGGAGCTTGATCCCGCGCGCGCCCAGGTCGAGGCAGCGCGTCGCCTCGGCGATCGGCTCCTCGGTCAGGTCGAGGCGCACGAAGGGGATGAGCCGCCCCTCGGAGCGCTCCGCGTAGGCGAGCGTCCGGTCGTTCGCCGCGCGGAAGCCGGGGTGGCGGTCGGGCTCGTCGAGGCAGAACATGTTGCTGCGCGCGATCCCGTAGCGCTCGTTGTTGCGGGCGAGCTCGTCGAAGGAGCCGACCATCCCGTCGATGTCGTTGCCGAGGTGGACGTGCGCGTCGAAGATGGGCTGATCCGCCGGCAGGATGCGGCGCAGCTCCTCGTCCCAGTGCGCGACGAGCTCCTCTGCCTGGGCTAGCGCGTCCTCCACGGGCGCCAGTCTATTTGTTCGTCGATAGAGAAAGCGATACCATCTCTCGCCCCATGCCTGATGCCCTTCTCTACGGCGACTCGATTCGCTCGCCCGAGCTGCGCCACGAGGTGCCGCTCGCGATCGGCGACCCGTTCGTCTACCTCGAGCGCAACGGCCGCCGCGTCGCGGTGCTGACCGGCATGGAGATCAGTCGCGCCCGCGAGGCGGCGGGTGACGGGCTGGAGATCATCCCCTTCGACTCCTTCGGGTGGGACGAGATCGTGCGCGGCGCGACGTCCACGGACGATGCGCTCTGCGAGCTCGTGGCGCGCGTCTGCGAGCAGCTGGAGGTGCGCGAGGCGCGCGTCCCGGGCAGCTTCCCGCTCGCGGTCGCCGAGCTGCTACGCGAGCGCGGCGTGACGCTCCAGGTCGACGGTGCCGAGTTCGTCAACCGGCGGCGCATCAAGAACGTCGCCGAGCTTGCAGGGATCCGTCGCGCCCAGCGCGCAACCGACGCCGCCATTGCGGCGGTGGCCGCGATGCTGCGCGAGGCCGGCGGAGACAAGGGGGGTCTCGTGCTCGGCGGAGAGCCGCTCACCTGTGAGCGGCTCCGCCGGCGCGCCGAGGAGGTGCTGGCGGAGCACGACGCGTCCGGCGAGGAGCTGATCATCGTCGCGCACGGCGCGCAGAGCGCTGACGGTCACGATCCCGGCAGCGGGCAGGTGCTCGCGGGCGAGGCGATCGTCGTCGACGTCTTCCCGCGCGACCGGGTCTCCGGGTGCTACGCCGACACGACGCGCACCTTCTGCGTCGGGGAGCCGCCCGCGGAGCTCGTCGAGTACCACCGGCTCTGCCTGGACGCGCTGCAGCGTGCGGTCTCCGCCGTGCGGCCCGGCGTGTCCGGACGGGACCTGTTCCGCATCGCCTGCGCCGTCTTCGAGGAGGCGGGCTATCCGACGCAGCAGACGAAGAAGCCTGGCGAGATGCTCCTCGACGGCTTCTACCACTCGCTGGGTCACGGGGTCGGGCTCGAGGTGCACGAGTCGCCCTCGCTGGGCCGTGCGGGCCAGGAGCTCGTCGCCGGCGACGTGGTCGCGATCGAGCCCGGCTGCTACCGGCAGGGCTTCGGCGGCTGCCGGATCGAGGATCTGGTGCTCGTCACGGCGGACGGCGCCGAGACGCTGACCCAGCTCCCGTACGGGCTTGTCCCGTAGCGCTGGCTATAACTGGGCTGCCCAGTTAGGATCGCTGCTCGGAGTCGGACGGGAGAGAGGCACATGAGCGTGAGCGACGACCCAGGCCAGACGATCGAGACGATGTTCCTCGAGGAGCGGCGCTACCCGCCGAC
>JAWVDX010000262.1:0-4901 GCA_033857015.1 Gaiellaceae bacterium | reverse complement strand
GGTCATCGGCTGCTCGCGGCTTGCCGCCACGAGCCCGCTAGCCAAACTCGAGCGCTCCCTCCCGAGGGATCACCGCGCCACACCCGTCCATCCGACGGTTCCGCAGGATCGCGGCTATGGTGAAGTTCAGCGCGTTGGCTCTAGCTGTTGAAGCCGCCGAGGCTCTAGCACTCTCCTCTCCGACTCTGACCCCCTGGCCTGACGCCGTGGTGCGCCCATCCGAGCGCGCCACCCTGTAGGAGCACGGAAGGAGCATCACATGTTTGCCACCATTCGTCGTTACGAAGGTGTCGACGCTGCCCGCACGAACGAGATCACCGGCAAGGTGAACGACACCCTCGTCCCGCAGCTGCGCGAACTCCCCGGTTTCTCCGGCTATTACCTGATCGACGCCGGCAACGGCGTCCTGAGCTCGCTCGGTCTTTTCGAGACCCAGGAACAGGCCGATGCGTCCACCAAGCTCGTTGCGCACTGGGTCACCAAGGAGCACTTCGACAAGGCGATTCCCAACGCCCCGAAGATCACGAGCGGCAAGGTCGTTGCTCACAGCGACAGCATGGTCGCCGTCGCATAGCTCGAGAAGAATCCGCATCACCAAGAGGGCCCGGCTCCCCGCCGGGCCCTCGCTAGCCGCGATACCTCTCGCCTAAGTCATTGAGTTCGGAACTGTTCCCTGACGCTGTCCCGGAACGAGGGAGGCGAATCGCGCGAACGAGATTCGCCCGGCTGAGCCCGATGGCGTCTGAAGCGCTAGGTGCGCCTGCGCTCATGTTCTAGCCTAGTCTCATGTCGGTCAGCGCACACCGGAAGGTCGTGACGGTGCTGTTCTGCGACGTTGTCGGGTCGACGGCGCTGGGGGAGTCGGTGGATCCGGAGGCGTTGCAGGGGCTGTTGGTGCGCTACTTCGAGCGGATGAAGGGCATCGTTGAGTCGCATGGTGGCTCGGTGGAGAAGTTCATCGGGGACGCGGTGATGGCTGTGTTCGGTGTCCCGGTGGTGCATGAGGATGATGCGTTGCGGGCTTGTCGGGCGGCGGTGGAGATGCGGGATGCATTGCCGGAGCTGGGGGTCGAGGGCCGGATCGGCGTGAACACCGGGGAGGTGCTGACCGGCACCGAGGAGCGTTTGGCGACCGGCGACGCGGTCAATGTCGCGGCGAGGTTGGAGCAGGCGGCGGAGGCGGGGGAGGTGCTGCTCGGCGCGCAGACGCTCAGGCTCGTCGCGCCGGCGGTGGAGGTTGGCGAGGAGCGGCTGCTGGAGCTGAAAGGGAAGAGCGAGCCGGTCGCCGCCCACCCGCTGCTTGCTGTGCAGGAAGCACCGGAGCGCTCGCACGCGTCCCGTTTCATCGGCCGCGAGCGGGAGCTGGCGAAGCTCGTGGACGCCTGGGAGCGGGCGCTGGCTGGGCCGGGTTGCCAGCTCGTGACGGTGGTTGGCGACGCCGGCGTGGGTAAGTCACGGCTGGTTGCCGAGGCGCTTGATTCGCTCGACGCTCGCGTCGTGCGGGGCCGCTGTCTGCCCTACGGCGAGGGAATCACCTACTGGCCGGTGATCGAGGTGGTGAAGCAGCTCGCGGCGCTGCCGTCGGATCCGGCCGCCGCGGTCGCGGTCCGTTCTCTGCTCGGCGAGAGCGACCAGGGCACGAGCGCCGACCAGATCGCCTGGGCCTTTCGGAAGCTGCTCGTAGAGCAGGCGCCGCTCGTCGTCGTCCTCGACGACATCCAGTGGGGCGAGGAGACCTTCCTCGACTTAGTCGAAGCGGCCGCGCTGCTCACGGGCGACGCACCGATTCTGCTGCTTTGCATGGCGCGGCCGGAGCTGCTGGAGCGCCATCCCGCCTGGCCGGGCACGCTGCGTCTCGAGCCCTTGAGCGACGACGAAGCCGACCAGCTGATCCGCGAGGAGGTGACGGGAGAGCTGCACGAGCGGATCGCGCACGCCGCGGGCGGCAATCCACTCTTCATCTCGGAGATGCTGGCGATGGCCCGCGAGCAAGAGGACGTCGAGGTACCGCCGACGCTGAAGGCGCTGCTCGCGGTCCGGCTCGACCAGCTGGACGAGCCCGAGCGGCGGGTGCTCGAGCGGGGCTCGATCGAGGGCGAGCTCTTCCACCGGGGCGGGGTGCAGGCTCTGGCACCGGAGGAGCCGCAGGTGACGGCGCGGCTGACAGCGCTGGTCCGGCGGGACCTCCTGCGACCCGACCGTGCTCAGCTGGCCGGCGACGACGGGTTCCGCTTCCGCCACCTCCTGATCCGCGACGCGGCCTACGACTCGCTGCCAAAGAGCGTCCGGGCGGAGCTGCACGAGCGCTTCGCCGACTGGCTCGTCTCGCACACGGAGCTCGTCGAGCTGGACGAGATCGTCGGCTATCACCTCGAGCAGGCCGTTGGCTACCGTCGCGAGCTAGGGAAACTGGTCGAGGAGCTGGCCGAGCGCGCTGCGGAGCGACTAGCGGCGAGCGGCCGGCGAGCCCTTTGGCGTGAGGACAGGCGCGCCGCGCGGGCTCTGTTCGAGCGCGCGCTCGAGCTGACCCGGCCCTTCCGGCTCGACGTCCTGCTCGAGGTGGACCTCGCCGCGACGCTGTTCATCGAGGACTCGCGCCGCGCGGCAGAGATCGTCGAGGCGGCGGCCGAGCGAGCGGCTGCCGAGGGCGACGCGACCGGCGAGGTGTTCGCACGTGCGATGTTCGGCTACCACAGGTTCAACCTCAACGAGTGCACGCCCGACGAGCTCGAGACCTTGCTGCTGAGATCGTTGCCGCTGCTCGAGCGGGAGGCGGACCACGCCGCACTCGTGTATGTGTGGGAGGTCTTCGCACTCTCTGTCAACAACGCACGCCAGCAATGGGCGGACTCGGCCCGGGCGAGCAGGCGGGCGTTGGAGCACGCGAGGCTCGCGGGCCAGCAACGGACGGGTCTCTTCTGGATCGAGCTTGCACTCGGTCTCGGGCCGACTCCGGCGGCCGAGGCGCTGGCGCAGCTCGACGAGCTGTTGCCCGCGACGCCCTGGCCGTTCTCGCTGTTCACGCGGGCCTGGCTCCTGGCGATGCTCGACCGCTTCGACGAAGCCGTCCCGCTCGCCCGGGATTCGAACGAGCGCCTGCGAGAGCTCGACGGCCGCCGGATCGGCGAGATTCGATTGGCCGAGATCGCGCGCATGGCGGGAGATCACCAAGCGGCGGCCGGTCACCTCCAGACCCTGTGTGCCTGGCTCGAGGAGCGAGAGCAATACGGTCTCCTCGGAACGTACGTGTGCCTGCTCGGCCGCGAGCTCTGCACCCTCGGTCGCTTCGACGAAGCTGAAGCTCTCGCCCGCCGCGGACGAGAGCTCGCCGCTGATGACAGCATCGATTCCGGCCTCTGGCGGCAGGTGCAGGCTCGTGTTCTCGCGCATCGTGGCGAGCACTCAGAGGCGGAACGGCTCGCCCGTGAGGCGGTGGCAAGGGTGGAGGAGAGCGACAATCTCCCGTGGCAAGGAGACGCGTGGTGCGAACTTGCCGAGGTGCTGGAGGCCGCCGGCCGCCGCGACGCCGCGATCGACGCGTGGCGCGAGGCGCACGACCGCTACGAGCGCAAGGGGATCATCCCGCTCGCGCGCCGCGTCCGCGAAAGACTCGCAGCGGCTCAACCGACGCAAGCCTGAGAACGCCTAACGCCGTTCCTGAACGCTTGCGCGTGTCCCAGTCCCGTAGAGACAGCGACACACCTGCGCCTGGGCCAGCGTCCTACCGCCCGAAGGTAGCGGCGTACCGACTGAAGAACGTCACCTCGGGGAGCGTGGCGAGGAGGCAATGCTGGCTCCCCACTTTCACGACCACCTCTTCTCCGGTCGCGAGCGTCCCGACGGGCTGTCCGTCAACCAGAACGGTCGCGTCGAGGTCCGGCGTGAGGTTGTGGATCGTGACGTCCGGGCCGCGCGGCACGACGAGCGGCCGGATCACGAGCGCGTGCGGCGCGACGAAGGTCAGCACCAATGCGTCGAGGCCCCAGACGAGCACCGGGCCGCCGTTCGAGAGGTTGTACGCCGTCGAACCGGTCGGCGTCGCGCAGATCAGCCCGTCGCATGGCTGGTGGCCCAGATCCTCGCCGCCGATCGAATAGCCGATCTCGACCATCCGTCCCAGCGTCCCGCCCGCGACGACGACGTCGTTGACGGCGACCTTGGTCGTCCCGTTGACGGTCGCCTCGAGCGTCGAAAGCTCCATACAGCGGTACTCGCCGGCAAAGACGCGCTCGATACCCGATTCGAGCTCGTCGGCGGGGATCGCGGTGAGAAAACCGACGCGTCCGTAGTTGACGCCGATGACGGGAACGCCGGTGCCGAGGAAACGCGCAAGCGCACGCAGCATGGTGCCGTCGCCCCCCAGCACGATCGCGATGTCCGCGTCGTCGCCGTCCACGAGCTCGACGCCGCGGCGCTCCGCAACTGCGCGTAGCCGCGCGAGCGCTTCGTCGGCGCCCTCACGCTCGATGGTGACAACCGCAGCGCGCTTAACCGACGGCATCAGCGATCCACCGGTCGAGGTCGGCCGGCCGTTCGGGGTGTTCTCGGTGGACGAGGTGGAGGACGAACTCATGATTTCCCTTCGGGCCGGGCAGCCCAGAGTCTATGACCCCGCGCGTCTCGCCCCCGCTCGCGAGCAGCGCGTCTGCAACTTCTGTTACGACACGCCGCTGGACGCCGGCGTCCCGCACGACGCCTTTCGGCGTTTCCGCACGGCCGGCTTCGAACTGGGGCTTCACGAGCACGAGCGCCTGCCAGCCGGGCGCCGCGAGCGCCAGCGCCGGCGGCAGCGCGAGCTTGACCGAGATGAACGAGACGTCGCACGTCACGAGCTGCGGCGCAAACGGCAGTTCCGTCAGCGAGCGAGCGTTGACGCGCTCGAGGACGACCACACGCGGGTC
>JAWVDX010000261.1:0-8327 GCA_033857015.1 Gaiellaceae bacterium | reverse complement strand
CTGAAGGGCGAGCTCGGCTTCGACGGCTTCGTCGTCAGCGACTGGGCTGGGATCGACGACATCGACGGCGAGCCGGGGTTCTCCCCGACCGACGTCGCGACCGCCGTGAACGCCGGCATCGACATGCTGATGGTGCCGGAGCACCACCCGAAGATGATGCAGATCCTCAAGCAGGAGGTGGAGAGCGGAGCGATCACCATGGAGCGCGTCGACGAGGCGGTCTCCCTGATCCTGGCCAAGAAGTTCGAGGTCGGCCTCTTCGAGGATCCGTTCGCCCGCCGCGGCTACGCCTCCGAGATCCGTGGCGACGCGCACCGTGCGCTCGCCCGCGAGGCTGCGGCCAAGTCGGTCACGCTGCTCAAGAACGAGGGCGTCCTCCCGCTCGGCAAGAGCGCGAAGATCTTCGTCGCGGGCAAGAACGCGGACGACGTCGGCCACCAGTGCGGCGGCTGGACGCTCACCTGGCAAGGCGGCAGCGGGCTGACGACGCCGGGCACGTCCCTCCTGGACGGGATCCGCGAGGTCGCGGGCCCGGACGCGACGGTCGACTTCGCGGTCGACGGCGGGGGCGCGGAGGGCCACGACGTCGCCGTCGTGATCGTCGGCGAGGAGCCGTACGCGGAGATGTTCGGCGATCGCCACGATCCGGACGGGCTCGCGCTGGACGCAGCGGACCAGGCTGTCCTGGCGCGCGTGCGGGAGAGCGGCGTGCCGATGGTCGTCGTGGTCGTCTCGGGCCGACCGCTGATCCTCGGCGACGGCGTCGCCGGCTGGGAAGGCCTCGTCGCCGCCTGGCTGCCGGGCAGCGAGGGGAGCGGTGTCGCGGACGTGCTCTTCGGCGACGTGACCCCGGGCGGCAAGCTGCCCCACTCCTGGCCGCGCAGCCACGACCAGATCCCGATCAACGTGGGCGATGCGGACTACGATCCGCTCTTCGCCTTCGGCTTCGGCCTCACGTATGGGTAGAGCGGCCGTGAGGATCCGGGTGCTCGGGGGAGCCACGCTCGCAGTCGCCGCCGTCGCCGGGGTGTTGACGCTCGGCGTCGGCACGGCCACGCGACCGCTCTACAAGGACGCCTCCCAGCCCGTGCCCAAGCGGGTCGCCGACCTGCTGTCGCGCATGACGCTCGCCGAGAAGGTCGGGCAGATGACCCAGGTCGACAAGGGCTTCCTCTCCGCGGACGCGGACATCACGAAGTACAGGCTGGGCTCGCTGCTGAGCGGGGGCGGCTCCGTCCCTGTTCCGAACGAGCCGGCCGCCTGGGTCGCGATGACCGACGCCTACCAGCGCGCGGCGCTGAAGACCCGCCTCGGGATCCCGCTCATCTACGGGATCGACGCGGTGCACGGCCACAACAACGTGATCGGCGCGACGATCTTCCCGCACAACATCGGCCTCGGCGCCACGCGTGACGCTGCGCTCGTCAAGAAGATCGGGCGCGCCACCGCCGAGGAGGTCGCCGGCACGGGGATCCGCTGGACGTTCGCCCCCTGCGTCTGCGTCGCCCGCAACATCCGCTGGGGACGCACCTACGAGTCCTTCTCCGACGAGCCGAAGGTCGCGAGCGCGCTCGGGGCCGCGTACGTCGCCGGCTTCCAGGGCCCGAAGCTCGGCGGCTCGCCCACCTCGATCGTCGCGACGGCGAAGCACTACGTCGCCGACGGCGGCACCGACAAGGGCGTCAACACCGGCGACGCGTCGCTGAGCGACAAGCAGGTGCGCTCGATCTACCTGCCGCCCTTCACGGCCGCGGTGAAGCAGGGCGTGGGCTCGGTCATGACGAGCTTCTCGTCCATCGACGGCGAGAAGCTGCATGCGAGCAAGCACTGGGTCACGGACGTCCTCAAAGGCGAGCTCGGCTTCAAGGGGTTCGTCATCTCGGACTGGGCCGGCATCGCGCAGATCGACGGCGACGGGAGCCTCTACTCCTTCGAGGACGTCGACAAGGGGATCAACGCCGGCATCGACATGGTCATGGTGCCGCAGGCGTACCAGCTCTTCCAGGCCGTGCTGACGAACGAGATCCAGAAGGGCCACATCAAGCGCTCCCGGATCGACGACGCGGTGCGCCGGATCCTCACCGTCAAGTTCCAGCTCGGCCTCTTCGAGCATCCGTTCGCCGACAGGGCCGCGACGAAGACGATCGGCTCGAAGGCGCACCGCGCGCTCGCCCGCCAGGCGGTTCGCGAGTCGCTCGTGCTGCTCAAGAACGCCGGTCACGTCCTGCCGCTGAAGAAGGGTCAGCGGATCTTCGTCGCCGGCAAGAACGCGGACGACGTCGGCGCCCAGTCGGGCGGCTGGACGATCACCTGGCAGGGCTCGACGGGGCCGATCACGCCCGGGACGTCGATCCTGCAGGGCCTCAAGGAGGTCGCCGGCAAGGGCGCACGCATCGACTACAGCCTCGACGGGCGAGGCGCGAAGGGCCACGACGTGGCGATCGCCGTGCTGGGCGAGAGCCCGTACGCGGAGTCGAACGGCGACCGCCCCGACGATTACGGCCTCAGTCTGGACGCGGCGGACGACGTCGTGGTCACGAACCTGAGGAAGGCCCATATCCCGATCGTCGTGGTGCTTGTCTCCGGGCGGCCGCTGGTCGTCACCAAGGAGCTTCCCAGCTGGAAGGCGCTCGTCGCCGCCTGGCTGCCGGGCACCGAGGGAGCGGGCGTCGCCGATGTCCTCTTCGGGCGGGCGAAGCCGACCGGGAAGCTCGCGCGCGTCTGGCCGCGCAGCGCTGCGCAGGCGGCTCTTGCTCCGGGCGAGCCGGGAGCGCTCTTCCCCTTTGGCTTCGGTCTGAGCTACCGGTAGGCAGGCCGGATTCGCCCTGCCAGCCGCGAGCAGCAGCCGTAGGATGTCGATGGTGACCGCACGCCTCCGTCTTGTCGGCGTGGTCGGGCTCGGCATCGCCGTGCTCGCTGCCGCCGCGCGCCCGCTGAACGGCGAGATCACGCTCGGCAAGGCGTTCGTGGTCCTCGCGATCGTCCTGCCTGCGGCGGTTGCCCCGGCGCTCCTCGTGCGCTACGCCGAGGCCCGCCGCTGGATGCCGTTCTTCCTGCTCGGCACCGTGGTCTTCATCCTCGCGACGGCTGCCGTCGGGCTGCTGGCCACCAAGGTGCCTGTCGGACCCCTGAAGTCGAAGGGCTCCAGCGGGCCCAACACGACCGGCGGAGGCGGCGCGCCGAAGAAGAACCCGACGGTCCCCGAGCACTCCCACTTCACGATCTCGACCGGGATGGTCGTCGTGCTCCTGCTGCTGCTCGCCCTGGTGATCGGCGGGGCGATCGTGCTCGCGATCAGGCGCAAGCCTCCTGCGAGCCCTGCTGCCGCGCCGCGCAAGCTCGTCCCGGAGACGGACGCCGCCGAGTTGGTGCGCCGCTTCTACTCGCTGATCGACGACACGCTCGACGACCTGCGCGCCGAGCCCGACCCGCGTCGCGCCGTCATCGCCGCCTATGCGCGCATGGAGAACGGCCTCGGCACGCTGGGGATCGAGCGCCTCCTCTCGGAGACGCCCTTCGAGTACCTCGCGCGGGTGCTGGAGCGCCTGTCCGTGAGCGACCAGGCCGCGCGCGCCCTGACCGATCTCTTCCTGCGCGCCAAGTTCAGCGCGGCGCCGGTGACCGACGCCATGAAGGAGGAGGCCGTCTCCTCCCTCGAGACGATCCGCGAGGAGGCCCGCGCATGGGCCGCCTGACGTTCATCGTCCCGGCGCTCGTCGGGGGAGCCGTCGGCATCGGCCTCGCCGCCTCCCACGAAGGTCTGAGCGTCGTCGTGGTCGTCGCGCTCGTCGCGCTCGTCGCGGGGCTCGTCGCCGCGCCGCTGCTGCTGCGCGAGCTGACGCACAGGGGCGTGTCGGGGCAGATGCCGCCGTATGCCCGGGTGCGGGAGGAGCTCGCCGCCCGCTCGTTCCGCGGCCCCTCGCTCGCGCACACGCGCGACCTGCTGGCGCTCGCCGGGAACGCGTACGACTTGCACTTCCGTTTCCGACCCTTGCTCGTCGATGTCGTCGCCGACCTGCTGGCGCTGCGCGCGCGGATCGACTTCCACGACCATCCGGAGCAGGCGCAGGAGCTGCTCGGCGCCGAGCTCTGGGATCTTGTCCGCCCCGACAGACCTGTCCCAGAGGGGCGGTTCTCCGACGAGGGCCTCGACCAGGCCCGGCTGAATCGCCTCCTCGTCGACCTCGAGGCGCTGGCTGCCTGACGGCGCCGCCGCCCCTCCCGTTTCCACGACGCATACCAGCCCGAGACTCAGAAAGGACCACCGCATGACGATCGCCAATGTCCAGCAGGCCTGCGACGAGCTCCTCGGGGAGGTCGAGCGGGCGATCATCGGCAAGCGCGAGACGCTCGAGCTGGTGCTCCTCGGCTTCCTCGCCGACGGTCACGTCCTGCTCGAAGACGTCCCCGGCCTCGCCAAGACGCTCATGGCGCGCTCGTTCGCGCAGACCATCGGCCTGCGCTTCGCCCGCGTCCAGTTCACGCCGGACCTCATGCCGGCGGACATCACCGGCTCGTCGATCCTCGACCAGCGCAGCAGCGAGTTCGAGTTCCGGCGCGGCCCGATCTTCTCCAACCTGCTGCTCGCCGACGAGATCAACCGCTCGCCGGCGAAGACCCAGGCGGCGCTCCTCGAGGCCATGCAGGAGCGCCAGGTGACGATCGACGGGACGAGCTACCCCCTCGAGCCGCCGTTCCTCGTCGTCGCGACGCAGAACCCGATCGAGTACGAGGGCACCTACCCGCTGCCCGAGGCGCAGCTCGACCGCTTCATCCTCCGCACCAGCGTCGGCTACCCGTCGCGCGAGGACGAGTGGACGATTCTCGAGAACCGGCTCCAGCGGCGCTCCGACGAGGTCGACCTGAAGCAGGTGCTCGACCCAGGCGGCCTGCTGGAGCTGCAGCGGGCGGTCGAGACGGTGCACGTCGCCGAGAGCGCCGGCCTCTACATGATCGACATCGTCGAGGCGACCCGGCAGAGCACGAGCGTCTCGGTCGGCGCCAGCCCGCGCGGCAGCCTCGCGCTGATGAAGCTGTCCCGGGCGCGCGCCGCCCTCCAGGGGCGCGACTTCGTCACGCCGGAGGACGTCAAGGCGGTCGCCGTGCCGGCCCTCTCGCACAGGCTCACGCTGCGTCCCGAGCTGTGGGTGCAGCGGGTCACGCCGGCGGACATCGTCCAGGAGTGCCTCGCGAGCACGCCGACGCCCGCGGCAGAGGATGCGCTCGCGTCGACGTGACCGTCTCGCTCCATCCGAAGCTGAACCTGTACGCCGTGCTGGGAGCGGTGGGGCTTCCGCTCGGCCCGCTGCTCGGGCGGCCGGAGCTGGCCCTCTTCGGGGCGCCGTTCCTGCTCGCGCTGCTGCTCGACATGACGGCCGCGCGTCCCCGGGGGCTCCGGGCGCAGATCGATCCGCTGCCGGAGCAGCTCGTCGAAGGCGACGAGCTCACCGTCACGCTCGAGCTCACCTCGGACGTCGCCGTCCGGGCCGACATCGTGCTCGTCCTGCCGGCGGAGCTCGAGCTCCGGGAGGGCAACAACCCCCGCACGGTGGCGCTCAAGGCCGGCCAGCCGGAGCGCCTCGCCTATCCCGTGCGCTGCGTCCGCTGGGGGCTCGCGGAGGTCGGGCCCGTGGCGGTGCGGGCGTTCAGCCCCTTCGGGCTCGTCCGCACGGAGCAGGAGCTCGCGGTGCGCGAGCTGACGCGCATCCTCCCGGACGAGCCGACCCTCCGCGAGCTCGTGCGCCCGCACGAGACCCAGCTCTTCGCGGGGAACCAGCGCGCCCGGGCCAAGTCGAGCGACGGCATCGAGTTCGCCGACCTGCGCGACTACCAGCCCGGCGACCGGCCGCGCTCGATCAACTGGCGGGCCAGCGCCCGCCGCGGCGAGCTGCAGACGAACCAGCGCCACCTCGAGCGGAACGCCGACGTCACCATCCTCGTGGACTCCTTCGGGAACGGCGCCCGTGGCAGCGGCTCGACGTTCGACGACGCCGTCCGCGCGGCGAGCGCGCTCGTGCGCCACTCCGTCGCCCAGCGCGATCGCGTCGGCCTCATCAACCTCGGCGGCACGGTGCGCTGGATCGAGCTCCGGAGCGGGATCCGCCAGCTCTACCAGATCGTCGGGACGCTCCTCGAGGCCGAGGCGGCACGGCGGACCTACGGCGAGCAGCTCGGGCTGGTGCCCCGGCGCGTCCTCTCGCCCGGCGCGCTCGTCATCGCGCTCACGCCGCTGCTCGACGGGCGCAGCGTGGACATCCTGCTCGACCTCCGCGCCCGCGGCTACGACCTGCTCGTCGTCGAGGTCGTGGCCGAGCCCAAGCTCGCCGCGGGCGCGGACGCCGAGGCCGAGGACGCCGAGGCGCTGCGCCTGTGGCGCGTCGTCCGCGAGGGGCTGCGGGCGCGCTTCCTGCGCCACGGCATCCCGCTCGTGCGCTGGCAGCCGGGCATCGAGCTCGAGGCGGCACTCGGGGAGGTGAGAGCATTCCGGCGGAGAGGACAGAGCGTGCGGGCCTAGAGCTGACGATCCTCGCAGGGGTGCTCGCCCTGCTCGTCGTGGCCGTTCCGGTGATCGCGGAGACCACGGTGAACATGATCGGCCTCGGCATCCTCGCGGCCGCGCTGCTCGCGATCGGCCGCACCGAGCGCCTGCCCGCGACGGGCCTCGGCATCGCGCTCGTCGCGCTCGAGCTCGAAGGAGCCTGGGAGCGGCACCCGCTGACCGTCCAGATCGCTGCCGCAGTCGCGGGGCTCGCGCTCCTCGCCGCGTTCGAGCTGAGCAGCTGGGCGCAGCAGCTGGAGCAGACCGGCGCCGACCGCGCGGCCTACCGCGCCCAGCTGCGCGTCCTGGGGGAGCGGCTCGCGATCGTGGCGGCGCTGCTCGCCGTGCTCCTCGCCGCGCCGCGCGCGATCGGGCACCACCCCGCGCTCGGGATCGCCGGCGGGCTCGCCGTGATCGCTCTCGGCGCCGGCCTGCTCTGGCTCGTCGCCCGCCCCGGCGGACGGACCTAGCGTGCCCCTCATCGAGACACGCGGCCTCACGAAGGTGTTCCGCCAACCGGTGAAGGATCCCGGCCTCGTCGGCTCGCTCAAGCACCTGGCCACACGCAACTTCAAGGATCGCGTCGCGGTGAACGACGTCGACCTGACGATCGAGGCCGGCGAGGCGATCGCCTACGTCGGGCCGAACGGGGCCGGCAAGTCGACGACGATCAAGATGCTGACGGGGATCCTGGTGCCGACCTCGGGGGAGATCCGGGTCGCCGGGCTCGTCCCGCACAAGCGGCGGATCGACAACGCGCGCAACATCGGCGTCGTCTTCGGCCAGCGCACGCAGCTCTGGTGGGACATTCCCGTGCGCGAGTCCCTCGCCCTCCTCAAGGAGATCTACCGGGTGCCGCGCGACCGCTACGAGCAGACCCTCCGCGACTTCGACGAGCTGCTCGACCTCGACGAGATCATGGGCCAGATCGGGCGCCGCCTCTCGCTCGGCCAGAGAATGCGTGGCGACCTTGCGGCGTCGCTGCTGCACGACCCGAAGATCCTCTACCTCGACGAGCCGACCATCGGCCTCGACATCGAGGTGAAGGACCGCGTCCGCGCGTTCATCCGCAAGATCGTGGCCGAGCGCGGCACCACGGTGATGCTGACGACGCACGACCTCGACGACATCGAGGACATCTGCAAGCGGATCGTCATCATCGACGAGGGGCGCGTGATCTACGACGGCGAGCTCCAGGCGGTGACGGACACCTACGCGCGGGAGCGCACCATCACGTTCGTCGTCCGCGGCGCCCCGCCGCTCGCCGCCGTCGCCGCGCGGCTCGAGGGCTGCCGGGTCGAGGCGGGGGAGAGCCCCGACCAGATCGTCGTCAGCTTCGACCGCTTCGAGACGAACGCGGGGGACGTCGTCGGCGCGGTGCTCGCGACGGCGGAGCTCGTCGACTTCCACATCGACGAGCCGGCCATCGAGGACGTGATCCGCAAGGTCTATGCGGGCCGCCTCGACCTCCGTGGAGCCGCGGCCTGATGTTCAGCGCCTACAAGAAGCTCGCGAGCATCGCGCTCCAGCAGACGATCGCCTACCGGGCCGGGTTCTTCCTCGGGCTGCTCGGCCCGATGTTCTTCCTCGTCGCGATGCTCTACCTCTGGCAGTCGCTGCTCGCCCACGGGGCGGCCTCCGGCTTCACCTGGGACCAGATGCGCGCCTACCTCGTCGTCGCGTTCATCTGCGGCAACCTCGTCTCGATGTGGACGGACTTCTCGATCTCGAGCAAGATCCGCGACGGCTCGATCGCCCTCGACCTCGCGAAGCCGATCGACTACCAGCG
>JAWVDX010000260.1:0-2705 GCA_033857015.1 Gaiellaceae bacterium | reverse complement strand
CCCGAGAAGCCGCAGGCGACGAGCTCCTCCGGCTCGGCTCGGGCGAGCTTCTCCCGCACGGGGAACGCCCAGGCTTCGCCGTGACGCACGCCGAAGCGCTCGACGAGGCGGTTGCGGACCGCGGTCGCCGCGAGCAGCGACACCTGCTGCGCGGTCACCGAGGCGACCAGCATCTCGAGCGGATCCGGCACCAGCATGGGCCGGTACCCGGGGAGCGTGGCGACGAGCCGGCTCAGGAGCGGATCGCCCGCCGCGTGCGCGAGGAAGCCGTCGAGGTCGAGGTCCAGCCCGAGCAGGTGGCGCAGCACCGGCAGCGCCTCGACGGGCAGCGGATCGACCGTGACGCCGCCGGCCGCCGCGGCGATGCGCAGCTCCTCGCCGGCGACGACCCGGTGCAGGGCGCCGTCGCGCCAGCGCCAGAGCAGGTCGTCGCCGAAGGCGCGGAACCGCTCGCTCGCGAGCGCGAAGTCGTAGGGCTGCGGGACGGGCAGGAGCACGGGTCAGACGAGCGACACGAGCCCGGCCGCGACCTGGTGAAGGTCGTCGAACTCCGTGAACGCGACGCCTTCGGCCTCGAGGTACCGGGCCAGCGACCCGGTCGCGAAGACGTGGTCGGCGGCGAGCGCGGCGCAGCGGTCGGAGAAGCCGTCGCCGACGTAGACGATCTCCCCGTCGGGGAGCGTCCCTCGCTTGCAGGGCTGGCCGCACGCTTCGCAGATGCTCTCGTCGCGCCACTTCACGACCCAGCCGTCCTCGAGGTCGTTGGCGATCAGCTCCAGGCCGGCGAGGCCCTCGCGCTCGAGGACGGGCTCGATGAGCTGGCGCACGTTGGAGGAGAGGAGCAGCGGCCGGTGCGCCGCGACGAGCTCGTGGAAGCCGGGGCGGAGGCGCACGTTCTCGACGAGCCAGCGCTGGGCCTCGGCGAGCGGGACGCGGATCGAGCCGAGCTCGTCCTCGATGATCTGGTGCAGCGTGAGGTCGGGCCGGCGGTCGAGGTGGACCTCCAGCAGCTCGGTCGACCCGAACTCGCGCACGAGCGCGTCCATCGTGTCGTCGAGCGTCGAGGTGCCGTCCCAGTCGAGGATGAGCCGCATCGAGCCAGCGTAGCCACGAGCGCTCGGTGGAGCGTCAGCCGGGTGCGCCAGACGACGCGCGGACGACGAGCCGCGCGGGCAGCAGCACTGCCGGCGGCGCCAGCGCAGGCTCGTCGATCATCGAGAAGAGCATGTCGACCGCGCGCACGCCCATCTCCTCCACGGGCTGGCTCACCGTCGTGAGCGACGGGCTCATGGCCGCGGCCCACGAGGCATCGTCGAAGCCGGTGACTGCGACGTCCTCCGGACAGCGCAACCCCGCGTCCTCGATCGCGCGAATCGCACCAGCCGCCTGGACGTCGCAGCAGGCCGCGATCGCGTCGGGCGGTGTGTCGAGCGCGAGCAGGCGCTGCGTGCTCTCGTAAGCGCTGGGGTGAAGGAAATCGCCTGCCTCGATGTACTCGGGCCGGATGGGATAGCCCAGGCGGCCCAGCATGTCGCGGTAGGCTACGAGCCGCTCAGCAGCGACGCGCATATGCAGGAATCCGGTGATCGTCGCGATCCGGCTGCGGCCGCTCTCTGCGAGGTGGAGCACGACCTCGCCGAAGGCTCCCTCGTTGTCGACGCCGATATAGGCGCTGCGTCCGCCGATCGCGTCGAACTCGACGAAGACGGCCGGCAGGTCGGGCCAGCGCCGGCCGAGCACGTCCGGATTGCCGTCCTCGCCACCGAAGAAGACGAGACCCTGCGCGCCGCGCGCGACGGCGCGCTCGACGAGGTCCTCGCCGACGATTCCGACGTCCGAAGCGGGAGCGCACAGCACGATGTCTGCGCCGGTCAGCTCTGCCCGGCGGCGCGCAGAGGAGACGAGCGGGCCGAAGAACGCGTGGAGCGGGTCGGCGACGGGCGGCGAGTTGAAGAGAAACGCAACGCACTGCCCCGCGCGGTCGCCCTGGGAGGCGACCGAGGCGTCCTGACGATCGAGGCCGTCGCAGACCTCCTGAGCGGTCAGCGCCTTTGGGGTCGTCTCGCTCGCCATCGGACGCTTGTATCGGTCGTCACGGAGTTGCTCTTGAGCGCTACAGGTGGGACGTCACCCCGGCGGGATCCGCACCGTCGGCGGGCGCCTCTTTCCACGACGCCCAGTAGTGGCCGTCGTCGAGGTCGCGCGCCAGCTTCGTCAGGCGGAGCGGGTTGAACGTGTCGCACATGACGGCGAGCTCGGTCGTCTCGGTCATCCCGATCGACTTCTCGGCGAGACCGGGCTGCGGGCCGTGCGGGATCCCGGACGGATGCAGCGTCACCGAGCCGGTCTCGATCCCCTTGCGCGAGCCAAAATTGCCGGAGACGTAATAGAGCATCTCCTCCGACTGGAGATTCGAGTGGTGGTACGGGATCGGCACCGCCTCGGGGTCGTAGTCCAGCTTGCGCGGGCAGAACGAGCAGATCACGAAGTTGTGCCCCTGGAAGGTCTGGTGCGACGGCGGCGGCATGTGGATGCGGCCCGTGATCGGCTCGAAGTCGGCGATGTTGAACGTCCACGGGTAGACGTAGCCGTCCCAGCCGACGAGGTCGAACGGGTGGTAGTCGAGGACGTAGGTCTGGACGCCGTCGCGCACGCGGAGCTTGAGCAGGAACTCGCCCTTGTCGCGGTGGGTGCGCAGCTCCGTG
>JAWVDX010000259.1:0-4386 GCA_033857015.1 Gaiellaceae bacterium | reverse complement strand
TTTTCCAAAACACGCCCGCCCGCTACGACAGGCGGCCGGAGCTCGTCGAAGCGCTGACCGACGAGCTCCGCGGCGCCGTGGGACGCTGACTATGCCGGGACGGCCACCCGCATCCGCGACGGCAGGGAGATCGCGACGCGGTTCGTGAGATCGCGCTTCGTGGACTCCCAGGCGTGGCTGCGGACGGCGTCGAAGCCACGGCAGAAGTCGCGGTGCGCCCGGACGGCCTGGTCGCCGGCGCCGTACGTGAGGCTCCACGTGGCGAAGTCGGGCTTGGGATTGCCGGCGCGGGCGTAGCGGGCGCCGAAGTCGCGGAGCTGCTCGGTGAGGGGCGTGAGAGTCATCTGCGGGGTCTCCTCCTGGTCTGGATCGAGGCGCTCGGTTTGCGTCTCTGATTCGTCCGGCGCCCGTGACCGGTTCGGTCGCGTTGCGGCGTGCGTGGACGTTCCGCACCGTAGGGCGAGACCCGCACACGGGCACCGGGGACAACCCCTGATCTGTCCCTAGGAAGCGTCCCTCGATCGAGGGACAGGGACGCTACGCCCTGAGGTAGTACTCGAGGTCGGGAGCGACGAGCCGCAGCTCGCGCAGCGCCCGCGCCTCGAGCTGGCGGACACGCTCGCGCGTGATGCCGAGGCCCGAGCCGACTTCCTCGAGGGTCTGCGCCTGGTTGCCGTCCAGGCCGAAGCGCAGCGTCAGGACGTGCCGCATGCGCGGGTTGAGCTGCTTGAGCGCGGTCGTGAGCTCCACTGCGCGCAGGTTCACGGCAGTGACGACGTCCGGCTGCTCGGTCTTCGTGTCCTCGATCAGGTCGCCGTAGAGGCTCTCCCCGTCGCCCACAGGCGTCTCGAGGCTGACCGGGTCCTCCACCAGGTCGAGCAGCTGCTGCACGCGCACGAGCGGGAAGCCGCTCTCCTTCGCGAGCTCGTCCGGCGTCGGGTCGCGATTCAGCTTCTGCGTCAGCACGCGGCGGGCGCGCATGAGGCGGCGCACCTGCTCGGCGACGTGGACGGGCAGACGGATCGTGCGGCCCTGGTCGGCGAGCGCACGCGTGACGGCCTGGCGGATCCACCAGGTGGCGTAGGTCGAGAGCTTGTAGCCCATGCGGTAGTCGAACTTCTCGACCGCGCGGATCAGGCCGAGGTTTCCCTCCTGGATCAGGTCGAGGAGCGGAACGCCGGCCTTCGTGTAGTTGCGCGTGATCGACATGACGAGCCGGAGGTTGCACTCGATGAGGCGCCGCTTGGCCGCCTCGTCGCCGAGGTCCTTGCGGCGGGCGAGCTCGCGCTCCTCCGCCGGCGTCAGGAGCGGGCCGTCGCCGATCTGGCGGACGTAGAGCTTGAGCGGGTCCTGGGTCGTGGGTGCGGCGCTCGCCTCCCACTCCTCCTCGACCTCTTCGACGTCGGGCTCCTCCAGGAGCACCACGTCTCCGGGGCCGTCGACCTCGACCTCGATCTCGTCGCCGTCGTCCTCGGCGACCGGCTCGACGAGCGGCTCGGCGACCTCTTCCACGTCGTGGATGAGCTTGAGACGCGGCGCTCGGCGCTGCGGTAGGGGCTCGGGTCGGATGGGCTGCTCCACGTCCAACGTATCGGCCCTGGGACCCGGCGCCTTTACGAAACAGCCCCTTTGGGGCGTCGGAGCCCCCTTTTGGGGGAGTGAAACGGCCAACCTCGAATGTTCACACGCTCTTTAAATGCCGATAGCTACTGTGAGAGGAAGGCAGCATCCGGGTCCCTCCCTACGATCGGAAGTCGGAACGTGTGCGGAGTAGCGGGATATAGCGTCAGTGCCAGGAGCGAGGTCTCTCGCACGCTCGCGGCGCAAGCGCTGCTCGCGGGAATCGCCGAGCGGGGCTCGGACGCGGTGGGCTACGCCGTGCGCGGGCGTGACGGCACGGTCGCCGTGCGCAAGCGCCGCGCCGGGGCGAGCGCCCTCCTCGAGGAGCTGTCTCTCCCGGCCGACGCCGCCCAGGTGCTCTTGCATGTTCGCGACTACACGAAAGGGCATCCGCGGATCACCTCGAACAACCATCCCGTCCGGCACGGGAGCGTCGTCGGCGTCCACAACGGGATCATCCTCAACGACGAGGAGCTCCTCGCCCACCACGCGATCGAGCGGGCGCACCCGCGGATGACCGTCGACTCCGAGGCGATCTTCGCGCTCGTGGAGCTGCGCGAGAGCGATCCGCGTGTCCTCGAGCAGCTCCGGGGCTCGATGGCTGCCGCCTGGCTCGACGAGCGCGACCGGGACGCGCTGTTCCTGGCGCGTGGCGTGGGACGGCCGCTCTGGGTCGGCGTGGGCCGCAACGAGGTCGCGTTCGCGTCCACGCTGCAGGCGCTCGAGGTCCTGGAGCGCTACACGACCGTCAAGCTGCGCAAGCGGGAGCTCGACGAAGGGACGCTGCTGCGGCTCGAGCATGGTCGCATCGTCAGCAGCTGGCGCTTCAAGCCGAGCCGGGCGTTCACCGAGACCGCCTTGCCGGCGGTGCGCGCGCCGCACGAGGGCGCGTTCTGCCTCAGCCGGCTCGCAGCCCTCGCAGCCGCGTAGGCGCTCTCAGTCTCCTAGGCGGCGACCGTGCCGTCGGGCCGGACGTCGACGCCCGCCTCGCGCAATGCCTCGCGCACGAGGTACTGGAACGTCGACCAGGCACCGCGCCGGGCGTCGAACATGCGGTAGATCTGCCACTCGGTCATGAGGCCCGCATCGTCGCGGCGGGCGGCGCTCCAGTCCGCGAACTTCGGCAGGCGACCGAGCGTCCGTGAGAGCGATGCGCCCTGCTCGATCGCGCGCTCGAGCCGCTCCTCCCCCACCGGCACGTCGAAGCCGGCCTCGCGCAGCGCGTTCGTGAGCGAGCCGAACGTGTGCCAGTAGAGCGACTTCGACGGCATCATGCCCTTGCGCGTGTCGATGTCCTTCGCGGTCGGGACGCGTCCCAGCTCGTCACCGAGCAGGCGGAGGAGCCGCAGCAGCTCGTCGCGGGTCGCGAAGCGCCGCGGGACGAGGCCCGCGCTGCGCTTGGCGGCGTTCCAGCTGCCGAAGTGCTCGATGACCGTCTGCGGGTGGACGGTGCTGCCCGGATCTGAGGCGAACTCGCGCATCGTGGGCGAGCGGCCGAGTCGTTGCGCGCAGGAGCGCAGCTCCAGGAGGATCTGCTCGTCCGAGTAGCGCTTGCGGATTCCAGCCTGGAACGACGCAAGCTCCGCCGGGTCGATCTTTGCCAACGCGCGGTACCGCTCCTTCGGCGCCATGCTGAGAGCATAGAGCATGCTCAGCGGATTGCAAGTACACCCGCGCAGCGGGCTCGGGCCTACAGCTCGGACAGCGGAAAGGAGCGGTGGCGGCGCGGCGGGACGAGGAAGTTCTGGCGATGGGTCGTTCGCAGGATCTCGTTGAACCCACGGCTGTACTGCCCGCTCGTCGCAAGGCGCTTTCCGCCCGGCATGACACCGTCCATCGCGAGGCGGTTGCGATGGAAGTCGTCGCTCGAGGGGTTGAAGCTGACGAAGTGCAGGCTCGCGCTCGCGTCCTTCGAGATGTGGTCGCGCTTCGGCGTCGCGCTCCAGGCGAACGGGTTGTCGAGCGAGTTGAAGTCGGCGCGCTGCGGGATCGCGGTGCCTTTCGGGTACCGCGTGCCGTCGGGACCGACTATGTCCTGCTGAAGCCGCGAGGTCGGCTGGATCGAGGCGCTGTGCCCGAAGCGGCCGTGGACGGAGGCGCTCCGCGCGAGCGCGGCGGCGCTCGAGACGGCGCGCGGGCCCTGCCCCACCGCCTGCGTCCCCACCTTCACGTCGAGGCCGGGCTTGAACATCGTCGTGACGCGCTCGGCGAAGTCGAGGCCGAGGTACCACGCCTCGAGATCCTCGTGGATGTGCGAGAGGTGCATGTGCGTGCCCCCGTGAAAGTAAGCGCTCTGGCGCAGGTCGACGTAGCCGAGCGTCTCGTGGTTGGCGATCTTGCTCGGCCCGAGCGCCGCCTTCTGGGTCGAGGTGAAGCCGAGAAAGAGCTCCGCACCGTCGGGGATGAGGTCGGCGCCGGGGACGCCGGCCCGCTGGGCGAGGAGCTTCGGGAGGCCGGGGCCCTCCTTGAAGCCGCCGCCGACGAAGCCGTGGCGGACGCTTGTGCGCTCGAACACGTCGAGCTGGCCGAAGAGGGTGCGCTCTGCATCGCGGACGTGCGCGACGTGGTCGCTGCGCAGGAGCACGACGACGTCGTTCTGCTCGAGCAGGGTCGCCTTCGGGTCGCTCGGGAAGCGGCGCGCGTCGAGGAGCGCGGGCTTGCGGGCGCGGCGGTCGAACGGGAGGTGCGCGCGCGCGGCGGCTGCGACGTGCTTGCGGAAGTACGGCAGGCCCCAGGCGACCGTGATGCCCAGGCCGGCCGGTGTCG
>JAWVDX010000258.1:0-8088 GCA_033857015.1 Gaiellaceae bacterium | reverse complement strand
ACGATCCCGAAGTTGCCGCCACCTCCACGGACGCCCCAGAAGAGATCGGCGTTCTCGTCCGCACTGGCCGTGAGGAAGTCTCCGCCGGCCGTCACGAGGTCCACCGAGACGAGCTGGTCGATCGAGAGCCCGTGCTTGCGCATGATCCAGCCGATCCCGCCGCCGAGCGTGAGCCCGGCCACGCCGGTGTGCGTGACGATGCCGGACGGGACCGCCAGCCCGAAGGCCTGCGTCTCGCGATCGAGCTCGCCGAGGAGGACACCCGCCTGCACCCGGACGGTGCGTGCCCTCGGGTCGACGCGGATGCCGCGCAGCAGCGAGAGGTCGATCACCAGCGCGTCGTCTGCGACCGAGAGCCCCGGGAAGGAGTGCCCGCCGCTGCGCACCGCGACCGGAAGGCCGCTCGCGCGTCCGAGCTTCACCGCTGCGATCACGTCGGCGACTCCCGCGCAGCGGACGATCGCGGCCGGATGCTTGTCGATCGAGCCGTTCCAGATCTTGCGCTGCAGGTCGTAGTCCGGGTCTCCGGGACGGACGACGTGCCCGCGGAAGGCAGCTTCGTCGATCTCGAGCGCGATGCCGACGGCGGTCACCCCGCCAGTCTGTCACTCGGGACGGAGCCCGCCAAATGCGCCTACCAGTCGGCCGGCCGGTAGTCCTTCAGGAACTGGCCCCACACGTGCTCGCCGGTGTTGAAGCCGGCGATGATCGGATCGACGATCCGCGACGCCCCGTCGACGATGTCGAGCGGCGGCGTGAATCCGTGCTCCGCAGCCTTTGCCTCCGCGAGCCCGGCGGGATCCTCGTCCGTCACCCAGCCGGTGTCGACGCTGTTCATGTGGATCCCATCCGCGTGGTAGTCCGCCGCGGAGGTGCGGGTCATCATGTTCAGCGCCGCCTTCGCCATGTTCGTGTGCGGATGCCGCGTGGTCTTGAAGCGCCGGTAGAACTGCCCCTCCACCGCCGAGACGTTGACGATGTGCTTGTCGCGCTCGGGCGTGCGCTGCATGAGCGGCTTGAGCCTCGCGTTCAGCACGAAGGGCGCCACCGCGTTCACGAGCTGGGTCTCCAGGAGCTCCACCGAGGAGACCTCGGCGAGCAGGAGGCGCCACGAGTTCCGGTCGCGGAGATCGACCTGCTGCATGTCCTGGTCGAGGCGCCCCTCCGGGAAGAGGTGGTTGTCCGCGGCCAGGTCCTCGGGCAGCAGCGCGACCTGCGACAGCTCGGCTGCGTGCGTCACGCCGACCAGGGCGAGCGGCTCGCCCGCGCTGAGCGCCGCCCCGGCGCCGGGGAGGATCTCCTGGCGGCGGAGGCCGCTGTACGCGCCCAGGAGCTTGCGCTCCGCCGCGCTCAGCGTCTCCTCGGCGGCCGTCTCGCCCTCGAGCATGTGGCGGTAGAACTCGGCGGGGCGGCGGACGGTCTGGCAGGCGTTGTTGACGATGAAGTCGAGGCGGTCGCGCGTCTCGGAGAGGTGCGTGCAGAAGGCCTCGACGCTCGGGGTGTGGCGCAGGTCGAGGCCGAACACCTCGAGGCGGTCGGCCCAGTCCTCGAAGTCCGCCTCTCCGGCGAAGCGCCGCGCGGCATCCCGCGGGAAGCGCGTCGTCACGATCACGTGCGCGCCGGCGCGCAGGAGCTTGATGCCCGCCTGGTAGCCGATCTTGACGCGGCCGCCGGTGAGGAGCGCGACCCGCCCGCGCAGGTCGGCCGTCTCGCCGCGCTTGGCGTAGTTGAAGTCGCCGCAGGCGCCGCACATCTGGTCGTAGAACGGGTGGAGACCGGCGTACTCCTGCTTGCAGACGTAGCAGTGGCGCGGCTCGATCAGCTCGCGGAACTCCGGCTCGTCGACGTCACGCTGCTCGAACTCCTCGGGCGGGACGACGTTCGGCGTCGTGAACACCGGCTTCTCCCGCAGGACACGGATGCCGGTGCCGGCGAGGACGCTCGCATCGAGCCCCCGCCGCGCCGCCTTCTCGTTGCGGCGAATCGCCTTGCCCCAGAGCCGGCGCTGGACGACGTCCGGGTTGAACACGTCCGCAGCGGCCGCCACGAGCTCCGCGCGCTCTTCCTCGGTCAGCGCACCGAGCAGGCTGCGGTCGCGAACGACCGCCTTGAGCAGCTCGGTGGCCGCCCGCAGCTCGGCTCCGACGTCGCGTGAGTCCTCGGAAGACACGGCTCGGAGAGTAGCTGCGTGGCTCGGAGTATCTTCACGCCATGTCCGAGCTCTCGGTGACGCTCTCCCCCTCCGGCCCGCGCTACGTCTCCGCCGACGCGGAGTTCGCGGTCTGGACGGCCACGCTCGGGGAGGAGCAGGACGGCGAGGCGATCCGCATCACCGGCCCGCTCGGCCACGCCACCGCGGGCGACAGCCTCGTCTGCGTCGGGGCCTACGCGGAGCATCCGCGTCACGGCCGCCAGTTCGTCGTGCAGTCGTTCCGCTCGACGCTGCCCCGCTCCGCCGAGGGCGTCGCGCGCTGGCTGACGGTGCGCGTCCCCGGGATCGGCCGCACCTTCGCGCAGGCGATCGTCCAGCACTTCGGCGCGGAGCGCGTCTTCGAGGAGCTCGACCGCGACCCGGAGCGGCTGCGCGAGGTGCGCACCAGGGCAGGGCGCCGGATGGCACGGCGCACCGTCGACCGCGCGATCGTCGCCTGGCGCGAGGTCGCCACGATCCGGGAGGTCGAGGCGTTCCTCTTCACGCACGGCATCGGCGCCGGCCTGGCGGTGCGCCTCGTGCGCCAGTACGGCGACGAGGTCGTCGAGGTGCTCACGCGCGACCCGTACCGGCTGACCGAGCTGCCGCGCATCGGCTTCCGGGTCGCGGACCGCATCGCCCGCTCGCTCGGCATCGAGCTCGACGACGCGCAGCGCCTGCGTGCCGGCCTGCGCTTCGCGCTCGAGGAGGCGGAGGACGACGGCAACGTCTTCCTCACGATGGAGGAGCTCTGGCGCGAGGCGGGGCGCCTGCTCGAGGTCGGCGACCCGGAGCTGCTCGAGTCGGCGCTACGGGCTCTCGCGCACGAGGCGGAGGTGGTCGTCGAGGAGGAGTGCGTCTACCGCACCGAGCTCTGGGAGATGGAGCGGCGGCTGGGCGCGGCGCTCGGCTCCCGGGCCCGCGCGGAGCCGTCCGCGCTCTTCGACCCGCCGCACCGGCCGGCCAGCGACCTCTCGGACGAGCAGTGGAGCGTCGTCGAGCTCGTGCGGACGCGCCCGCTCGTCCTGCTCACGGGCCTTCCGGGCGCGGGCAAGACGCACACCCAGCGCGTCCTCGTGGAGCTCGCCCGCCACGCGCGCAAGCGCGTGCTCCTCTGCGCGCCCACGGGCAAGGCGGCCCGCCGGATGCGCGACCTAACCGGACACGAGGCCATGACGATCCACCGCGCGCTCGCCTACTCGCCGGCAGAAGGCGGCTTCCAGCGTGACGCCGACAACCCGCTCTCGCGCCACTACGACCTCGTCATCGTCGACGAGGCCTCGATGCTCTCGCTGGAGCTTGCGGATGCGCTCTTCGAGGCGGTCGGCACCTGCCACGTCCTCCTCGTCGGCGACACGGACCAGCTGCCGCCCATCGGCCCCGGGCGCGTGCTCGCCGACCTCGTGGTCAGCGAGGCCGTCCCCCGCGTTCACCTGACCGCGATCTACCGCCAGGCGGCCCGCTCGCTGATCGTCCAGAGCGCGCGGCGGATCAACGGCGGCGAGCTCCCCTTCCTCTCGGTCGAGGAGGCGCATGCCAGCCTCGGCGCGAACGCCGAGCTCGACGAGGACTTCTACTTCATCTCCCGCAACGGCCCCGAGTCGATCCGCGAGGCGGTCCTCGAGACGGTCTGCGAGCGCATCCCGGCGCGCTTCGGCCTCGACCCGCGCACCGACGTGATGACCCTCGTGCCGATGCGCCGCGGCGTCGTCGGCCTCCAGGCGCTGAACGAGGAGCTGGAGCGGCGGCTCAACCCCGGCGACCGGCCGGTCGTGCTGCCGCGTGCCGGCCTGCGCGTGGGCTCCCGCATCGTCCAGACGAAGAACGACTACACGCCCGACCGCGAGGTGATGAACGGCGAGGTCGCCACGATCCTGCGCTACGACGACGAGGAAGCCGAGGCACGGCTCTCCCTGGACGACGGCGAGCGCGAGCTCGTCGTGCCGCTCGCCGCGCTCGAGACGTACCAGCTCGCGTGGGCCCTCACGGTGCACCGGGCCCAGGGCTCGCAGTTCCCCGCCGTCGTCGCGCCGTGGTCGACCGCGTACTCCGTGATGCTCTCGCGCCCGCTGCTCTACACGGCGCTGACCCGCGCGCAGCGGCTCTGCGTGCTCGTCGGCGAGCGGAAGGCGATCGCGAGGGCGCTCGGCCGAGGCGGGCAGCAGCGGAACTCCGCGCTCGCCGAGCGGATCGCGATCGACTGAGCGCCGGGCTCAGCCCAGTCTGGACACCGGCACGTCGTAGAACTCGACAGCGGTACGCTGGGCGCCCGAGCCCGGGGACATCGCTTCCAGCGCCTCGTGGCCACGCTGCATCGCCTCTTCGGACTCGAACAGCGTGACGCCGATCCCCTTGCCGGTCTTCCGGTCGACGAACATCATCATCTTCGTGCCCTCGAGCCCCGGAGGCGGCGACCCCGACTCGACCTCGCCCCGCACCATCGCGATCGACTCGTCCAGCTTCGCCGGATCGCCCTGGAATGTCGCCATTCGTGCGTACATGGATCCTCCCTCGTCGGATGCGGCAGTCTAGGCGTTCCCGGGATTAGGACTGAAAGTCACATTCCTGGGTAGGCTGCCTGCCGTGGGCCGCTGGACCGACTTCATAGACGCTGCGCCTGCGTGCGGCCACGCGGTCCAGATCTATGGCGATCCGTCGGAGCTCGGCGAGTCCGTTGCCGCCTACCTCGGGGGCGGTTTCGCGACGGGTGCGCCCGCAGTCGTCATCGCGACGCCGGCGCACTGGGAGATCTTCGCGGGACAGCTCGCGCTCGCCGGCTGGAGCGCCGAGAGCCTCGCGGCCGACGGCCTGCTGACGGTCGCCGACGCGGAAGCGACGCTGGAATCGTTCATGGAGGACGGGTCGCCGTCCCAGGCGCGCTTCGAAGCCGTCGTCGGCGGCCTCCTCGACGAGATCGCTGGGCGCTTTCCCGCGCAGACGATCCGCGCGTTCGGCGAGATGGTCGACCTCCTCGCGCAGCGCGGCGAGCTCGACGCGGCCATCGCCCTCGAAGAGCTGTGGAACGCGCTCGCCGAGAGCCGTGACTTCGCGCTCCTCTGCGGCTACCGGCTCGACCTCTTCGACCGCGCCGTCCAGACCGGCACCCTCCCGGAGGTCTGCCGGACGCACTCGCACGTGCGTGCCGTCGCCGACCCCGTACGCCTCTCCACCGCGGTCGACCGGGCGCTGGCGGAGGTGCTGGGGCCGCTCGCAACCGCGCAGGTCTACGTCAGCGTCGCCGAGGAGATGCCCCGCGGCAGCCTGCCCCGCGGCCAGGCGATCCTCATGTGGCTCAGCGCCCACCAGCCTGTGAACGCCGGACGCGTGCTCAGCCGCGCCCGCTCGCACTATCTGCACCGCCCGTCCGTCGCGTCCTCCTGAGGAAAGCGGGCGCGCCAGGTCTTTAGCGCGGGCACCTCGCAGCCGATGTTGCAGGTGTGGGAGCGATGGACCACCACCTGACAGCGGACGAGCTGTACACCGCGATCGAGAGCGCCGAGCGCGAGAGCGCCAGCGCCGAGACGCAGCACGGCCACTGCATCGCGTTCGTCTTCACGCATCCGATCGTCGCGGACGACGGCCACGTCTTCTTCGGGCCCCTCGTGCGAGCCGCGCGCAGCCGTGCCACCACGCTGGGCTGCGACGTCCTCGTCTGTGCCCCCTCGCAGGATCACTGGCTCGAGGCCGAGCTCGTCGAGCGCTGCGTCGAGCACGGGGCCAACGGCCTCGTCGTGCTCGGTGGCGCGGACGGGAACCCGGACATCCTGCGCAGCCGCTGGCCCGGGCTCCCCGTCGTGTTCGTCGAGTACGACACGGTCGGCAGCCGCAGCGCCCACGTCGGGATCGACAACGAGACCGCGATGGGCGAGATCGTCCTCCACCTTGCGGAGACCGGCCACAGCAGGATCGCGCACATCACCGGGATGCTCGACTCCCGTGTCGGCGCCGAGCGGATGATCGCCTACCGCGCGACGATGGAGCGGCTGGGCTACGAGATCCGCCCCGACTACGTCCAGACGGGCGACTTCCAGCTCCTGAGCGCGTACGAGTCGGCCAAGCGCCTGCTCGCGCTCGACGACCCGCCGGACGCGATCGCCTGCGCGGCAGACGTTGCCGCGGTCGGTGCGATCAAGGCGATCCAGGAGGCCGGCCTGCGCGTCCCCGAGGACATCGCCGTCACCGGCTTCGACGACGCAGAGTGGGCCGGCCAGCTGACGCCCACGCTGACGACGGTGCGCCAGCCGGCCAAGGAGATGGGCCGCGCGGCGATCGAGTCGGTCGTGGCGATGGTCGAGGACCCGGAGCTCCACCCGCCGTCGGTGCTTCTCCCCGGCGAGCTCGTCGTGCGCGAGTCGTGCGGCGCCAAGCCGGCGGACGTGCTCGCAGGCAACCGCTAGCCGGCTTCATTTCCGGTTGAAGTACCGGTAGCATGCCGGTCGCGATGGCAGCAGGCTCAGCGCCGACAGACGAACAGGCCGCACTCCCGTCGGTGCCCGAAGGACACTCGCCGCAGGTCGAGACCGCGAACGCGCAGCGCGCGACCATGAAGGACATCGCGGACCAGGTCGGGGTCTCCGTCGCAACCGTGTCGCGCGTCCTGAACGGCCGGCCGGATGTCTCCAGGCGGACGCGCGAGCTCGTCCTCCAGGCCGTGCGCGAGTGGGGCCCCGTCCCCGGGGCGGCACGCACCTCGCGCGGCATCAGCGGCGCGCGGACCGGCCTGGTCGGCGTCACCGTCCCGGTCGTCCACTACGAGTACTACGCGTTGATCCTCAGCGGGATCACCGAGGCGCTCTACGAGCAGCAGCTGAGGCTCGTCCTCTGCCCCACGCGCTACGAGCACATCCGGGAGCGGACGCTCGTCGAGCTGCTCGTGCACGACGCGAGCGACGGCGGCGTCCTCATCATGCCGACCGAGTCGCCGGACGAGCTGCAGGTGCTCCACAACCAGGGCTACCCGTTCGTCGTCGTCGACCCCCGGGAGGAGCTGCCGCCCGGGATCCCGACCGTGTCCTCGGCGAACGTCTCCGGCGCGAAGGACGCGGTCGACCACCTGATCGCCCTGGGCCACCGGCGCATCGGCGCGATCACCGGGCCGCGCGAGCTCGGCTCGATGGAGGATCGCTTCTCCGGCTACTGCGCTGCCCTGGCGGCGGTCGGCGTCCTGCCCGACCCGGAGCTGATGCACCGCGGCAACCTCGACATCCCGAGCGGCCGCGCCGCCGCGAGCGCGCTGCTGAGCGTGACGGAGCCGCCCACGGCGATCTTCGCGTTCAACGACAACATGGCGGTGGGCGCGATCCAGGCCGCGCGGGAGCGAGGGCTCGACGTGCCGCGCGACCTCTCCGTCGTCGGCTTCGACGCGCTGGAGGCCTCGCGGATCGTGACGCCCGAGCTGACCACGGTGCGCCAGCCGCTCGAGGAGATGGGCCGCCTCGCGGTGCGTCTGCTCCTGAGCGCGATCGAGGGGCAGCGCGGCGAGGCGATGCGCATCGAGCTCGCGACCGCGCTCGTCCCCGGCGCCTCGACGGCTGAGCTCCGGACGTAGGGCGCGGGGCGAGGCGTCCGCCGACGCCCCGCCCCGCGCGAGCCTCGGGACTAGGTCCCGAAGACCTGGAGCTCCCAGAGCGAGTACCCGTAGGCAGTTGCGCGCTGGGTTCCGTTCATGCGGACGTAGCGACCGCTCCCGGTGACGTTCAGCGTCTGCACGCCACCCGTGCCGGTCGTCGTCGTATAGATGCTCGTCCAGTTGACGTTGTCGTTGGACGTCTGGATCTGGAACGCCCGCGCGTAGGCGGCCTCCCAGTTCAGCACCACCCTGCTGATCGCGTGCGTCGCGCCGAGGTCGACCGTGATCCACTGCGGATCGCTGAACGCCGACGACCAGCGCGTGCCGG
>JAWVDX010000257.1:0-2856 GCA_033857015.1 Gaiellaceae bacterium | reverse complement strand
GTGACGTAGTAGGTGACGACGTTGGAGACGGTGGTCGAGGTCGTGTCGATCGCGACGACGTGCGCCGCGTACTGCGTGCCCGTGAGCGCGTCGACCGTCACGGTGGCCGCCTGGCCGATGCGCAGCTTGGCGACGTCCGTCTCGCTGAAGCCGGCCTTGACCTGCATCCCGGTGAGGTCGACCAGGGTGACGAAGCCGCTGCTCGCGCTCGACGAGGTGGTGGAGGTCGTGCTCGTGGCCGCCGAGGAGCCGCCGGAGGTTCCGATCTGCTCCCCCACCGTCCCGTTGACCACCGCGACGGTGCCGGAGAGCGGCGCGCGCAGCGTGGTGTCGGCGAGCGCCTTCTGAGCGGTCGCGAGGGAGACGCGGGCCTGCTCGATGCCGGCCTCGCCCTGGGCGATCGTGCCCGCCTGCGCAGGAGTCGCCTTGACGGCGTTCGCGGCTGCAGTCGCCTGCTTGTCGAGCGCCGCGGAGGTCGCCTGCTCACTCGCCGAGTGCACCGACTGGCTGTCCTTGAGGAGGCCGCTCGCGAGGTTGTTCTTGGCGATTGCGACCTGGTTCTGGTCGTTGACGATCGTCTTCTCGTCGGCTGCGATCGTCTTCACGTCCGCCGCGATCGTGTTGGTGGCGCTATCGATCGCGGACTGGTCGGCGGTCGTCGCGCTCTTCGCGTCGTTGTAGGCGGTCGTCGCCTCCGAGATCTTCGAGTTCGCGGCGGTGACGGCGGCCTGGTCGTCCAGGAGCGTCTTCGAGATGCCCGTCCCGTTGCTCTGGTCGCTGCTGATCGCGCTCTTGTCGTTGTCGACGGCGCTCTGGGCGCTCGCCACGGTGGCCGTGTCGGCGGCGACGGCCTTCTTGAGGTTGGTGCACGCCGTGCTCGGGCAGATGGCCACGGCGAGCGCGGCCTGATCCTTCGCAAGCTGCGACTGGGCGGCGGAGAGCGTGGCCTGGTCGTTGGTCAGGCGCGTGCTGTCGGACGCCTGGCTCAGGTTCGCGTCCTGCTGGGCTTTCTGATCCGCCGTCTGCTTGGCCTGCGCGTCCGCCAGGCCCTGCTTCGCGGTCGCCAGGCTGGTCGTCGCGGTCGCCAGGGTCGCCTGGTCGGTCGTCAACGTCGCCTGGGCGGTCGCGAGCGTGGCCTCGTCCGTCGTCTTCTGCGCCGTGTCGCTCGCAAGCTGGGTCTGATCCGTCGCGAGCTGCGCCTGCGCCTGGGTGACCGAGAGCCGGAGGGACTTCTCGTCCTGGGCCGCCGCCTTCTTCTGGTCGGCCAGCGAGGTCTTCGCGCTCGTCACGGCGAAGCCCGCCTGGCGGAGGGCGATCGCGTCCTGTGCACGCTGCTGCGGCGTCTCGCCGTCGAGGGTCTGCTGGAGCTGCGCCTCGGCCGAGCGGAGCGCCGCTTGCGCGGACGCGACTGCGAGCTGTGCGCTCGCGGGGTCGACGCGCCCGAGGACCTCGCCGGCGTGGACGTGCTGGCCCGGCACGACGTCGACGGCGACGAGCTTGCCGCCGGAGGTGAAGTTGACCGCGAGCTGCGCCGGGGCCTGGAGCGTCCCGCTGGCCGAGACCGACGAGAGCACGACGCCCTGCGCCGCCGTCGCCGTGCGTACCGCGGCGGCGGCCGACGAGGCGGGCCCGACGGTGAAGTAGGCGGTCGCCGCGGCGCCGGCGAGCACGACCGCGAGCGCCGCGTTGAGCCAGCCCACGCCGAGGCGCGAGGCAATCCGGGTAGGTCCAGCCAAAGAGCTCATGTCCCAAGGGAACCAGCCCCAGCTAAGACGGTTCTAAGACTCGTCCTGGGCGCGCTCCGGCCCAGGCACACTCCAACGATGGTTCTCGTCGTCGACGACGATCGCGCCGTTCGCGAGGCGCTCGCCCGGGCGCTCGCTCTCGAGGGGTACGACGTCGAGGTTGCGCCCGACGGCACCGCCGCGCTCACGCTGCTGGCCCGGGACCAGGCAGAGGCGGTCATCCTCGACGTCCAGATGCCGGGGATCGACGGCCTCGAAGTCTGCCGCAGGCTCCGTCGCGCGGAGAACCGCGTCCCGAGCCTGATGCTGACCGTCCGCGCGGCGGTCGACGAGCGGGTCGAAGGGCTCGACGCCGGTGCCGACGACTACCTCACGAAGCCGTTCGCGCTCGAGGAGCTCCTCGCGCGCCTGCGGGCGCTCCTGCGCCGGCGGCCGTCCGAGTCGCCCGCGGAGCAGCTGAGCTTCGCCGACCTGACCCTCGACCTCGGCACGCTCGAAGCCGTCCGCGGCCGAAACGCTGCTCGCCTCTCGCTCACCGAGGCGAACCTGCTCGAGGTCCTGCTCCGCAACCCGCGCCAGGTTCTTACTCGGCGGCTCATCTACGAGCGCGTATGGGGCTATGACTTCAGCCTCAACTCGACTGCGCTCGAGGTCTACATCGGCTACCTCCGCCGCAAGACGGAGGCAAACGGGGAGCCGCGTCTGATCCAAACCGTGCGTGGCGTCGGCTATAGCCTGCGCGACGCATGAGCCTCCGTGCGCGACTCGCCCTCGTGACCGCCGCGGTGGTCGCGAGCACCGTCGTCCTCGCCTCGGGCGCGATCTACGTCCTGATCCGCGCCGAGCTGCGGGACGAGGTCGACCGCTCCCTGTCGCGCCAGGTCGACCTGCTCTCGCGGCGGCCGTTCCAGGCCGGGGCGCTCAGGCCGCCGCGCGGCGCCGACCTCGGCAGCCGGTCGTTCGGGAGCGGGTTCGCCTACATCCAGTACGTCGACAGCAAGGGACGCACGAACCGGCCCGCCAACGAGACCGAGGCGCTCCCCGTCGACGCCGTGACGCTGGCGATCGCCCGCGGCCAGAAGGGCCGGCACTTCTCCGACATCCACCTCGG
>JAWVDX010000256.1:0-9801 GCA_033857015.1 Gaiellaceae bacterium | reverse complement strand
GGCTTCTGTGTCGCCGATAGCGTGGCTGGGCGTAAGAGCACCGGTAGCACGATTGCGTGTCTGGCTGGGGCGCTGATCGCCGGGCTGATCCCGATCCCCGATGAGTTCTTGCTCGCCGGTCGGCTCCGCCAAGGAGAAGCCATCGGCGGCGAACTCGCCGCCGCAGCGACAGCCCCGACGCGTATCAATTCGGCACGTGTGCTAGTCCGCTCCGCTGAGGAGCCGGGTCCGTATCACAACTTCCCCACTTTGATAGATGACGCAATCTTTAAGGGCAAGCGCGCCGTGGTCAGCGACGATTACGTGCTGTACACACGCCGAGGAACGTACGTCGGCCCAGGTCGGTACGACCTAGATCCGCCTCGACCGGCTCAGGCGATCAGGGGGACATATGAGATCGGCGTCCGGCCGTCTCCATCGGGGCGGACTGAAGTGATCACCCACCGTTTCTTCCGACCGGATCAGGGGCGTTGAGCATGCACGAACCTGAGATAGTGCTCGACCCATCGGCTGAATTCGCCCTTGAGGTGCTCGACGACGGACCTCGGGATGCGTCGGACTATTCGTTTGCAAGCAACGATGCCGGCCTGTCCTCTCCGCGTGAAGCGCTCCTGGTTCGAGTCGTCCCGCAGGAAGGCGAGCCTTGGGTTGGCCGGTTCGAAGGTGGGTACCCGTCATCCGCGGCGGTCACGACACTTCGCAGCGGCCCAACCGGAAATGAACTCGTCGTTGTCAACAAAGGAGCCGGATGGTTGGTGCCGATCGACGATCCGGCATCCGCACTCGCGCTCGACCTAGGCCCGATCGTTGCCATTGCCCTCAGTCCGGACGACAATCTCGTCGTCGTCGCAGACTTCACTCACCTCGCGGCGTTTGGTCCTGAAGGTCGACGATGGACCGCCGAGGTGTCGTGGGACGGAGTCGAACTGAGCGGGGTCCAGGACGGAGTCGTCAAGGGGCAAGGATGGGATGCCCCGAAGGGTCGCAACAGCGACTTCGCGGTCGAGGTGCGCACCGGCTCTGTTCTCCGCGGGGTTACGCCGCGACCGTGATTGCTGCGGGTGGAGTAAGGGGATGTGGGACTCAGGGTCAGGTCTTGCATAGCAACATTCCCGGAGCCGAGGGGTCAAGTCTTGCGTGCAACAGGCTCTGCTGTGAACTCACTCTTAGCGAGCATCGGGGTCAGGTCTTGCGCGCAACACCGCCGCGACCGACCTGGTGGGCGCGGCCCACCGCGGCTTGCCGCAGGAGCAAGCAGGCGTCACGCCGCCGCGCAAAATCGTCATGGTCGCGAAGCGACCGGCCTTTGCGCGGCTAATGCCCCCGACAAGAATCGAACTTGTGCACGCGGTTTAGGAAACCGCTGCTCTATCCACTGAGCTACGGGGGCCCATTTGGCTCAACCGCGCGCTTGTGCGCGTTTGAGGGCTTTGTCCACTCTAGTAGTCGAGGACGTCTCATGGGCCGGTCAATCCTGGGTAGCCGATGGACGTGCCGCGCTGAAGATATGCCGATACTGCTCGTCCAGCGCTTTACGACACTCAGCTGCCCTTTCTCGAATGAGCGGCTTCAACCGCTCAGCGTTCAGCTCGAGCTCACTGAGCCGCGCAATCACCGCGTCAGCTTTCAAGTCCCGAAGATCCAGGCAATAGTCTGACAACCCCATCGCCTTCATAAGCGACTCGCACTTATGGTGGAATGAAATCGAGATGACCGGCTTGTCGCAGAGGAGGGCCAGAACGACATTGTGAAACCGCGTCGCTATCACGATGTCAGTCGCTTCGATCTGCGCCACCAGGTCATCGACAGAGCAGATGGGCTCGTCGATCAGCTGCGCGTCAGCCTCTACCGATATCCGCTCTCTGACCAAACTTCTGAAGTCGCGCTTCGCACTCAGGTCGGCAAGATCCCCAAGGAGCAGCCTGACGTCGTATCCGTGGGTAAGTAGCCAGCCCGCAACGCTCACGAGACTCTCGAGATACGCTGAATAGATGCTGTTGTCCGTCCGAAGTGCGTTCAACTTCTCCGGTTCGGCCATTAGGCCGATCCCAACAACCGGCTTGCGACCCTTCTCGGCGTTCTCGCTCTCCGGTGGTGTCCCAGCCCGGGGAAGGCTGAAGACCAAGTCTGGATAGACCGGGTCGTTAGCGGCGCGGAAGCCAATACTCTCGAGATACGCCCTACTCGAGGTGTCTCGATAGGAGCGAAAGTGCGCCAGAGCAAGGGCCCACCGCACAAAGCGCTTACCCGGGCCACTCGAGATCGGGCCGGCTCCGACACTGACAAAGAGCAGCTCGCAATGACAAAGCCTTGCAAGCAATGACCATTTGAGCACACTGTAGGGGCCAAAGCCGCGAAGGCCGTTGATGTCCGTCAGCAAGCCCGTCCCTGGGATGACGAGCATGTCTGTTCCCCGGAGCAGCCGATAGCCCTTGATCCATCGATAAGGCTCGCTAGGCATACCAAGGAAGACGCTCCGCACCACCCGTAGCGTCCGGCTGCTAGGAATCCAGGATGTCAGAAAGGTCTCGGAAATGGGACAAGCTTGGACATCGTGGAGCTTGGCGATCGCTTCGGGGCTGCTACAGATACAGGTAATGTCGGCATCAGATTGGTAACGACGAAGGTGATAAAGGACTGCCTGAAGGGTGCTCTCATTGCCGAAATTGTTAACACCGAAGTGGCCGAAGATCGCAACTCTCAACGTGCAGGCCAAGGTAGAGACTGAGACTCGACGACTCGCCGCGAATCGATCGCACGCCGGAAGCGGAGAGTCGCCGCTCGCGAGACCTCCGGATGGGAGCGACCGGCGTTTGCGCATCGATCCATGCTTTGAGGTGCATCGTATCGACACGACTGCACGTGTTCGGCCCCTGCGTGAACATCGTCGTCGCGCTCGCCTGAAGCGAACCAGCGCCCCGGCGTTGCGAGCTCCTGGTCGAGGAAGGCGCCCGTAAGCAGGCCTTTGTAACGTCCTTCTCCCGATGGGGTCTGTAGCGCTCTTCCCCTGACCGTTCATATCGCATGCCGATGCAGTTGATGCGGTGAGGCGCGTTACGCGGAAGCGGGGATCCATCGGCCGGCACGGCTGCCGACTCACCAACGAGAGGGGCGAACACCCGCCTCGGTTGCTGCGTCACGGGCCGGGAGGCCCGCCCATACCGGACGGAGGTGCGTATGAGCGCCGAACAACGCTCGCTGCTTGCTGGAGTCAGCGTGCTCGTCGTCGAGGACGACGATCGCGCGCGGAACGTCATGACCCTGCTCCTCACCTCCCACGGCGCGGACGTCCGCACGGCCGAGAACGGCGTCGTCGCGCTGGACGAGATCGAGCGCGATCCCGGTTGGACCGAGGTCCTCCTCTGCGATCTCAACCTCCCCGGGGTGAACGGCCTCGAGGTCGTGCGTGCGGCGCTGGCGTCCGTGCCGTCCATCGCGGCGATCCTCGTGACCGGCGAGGACGATCCGGTGCTCGCCGCGAAGATGATCGACATCGGCGGCTTCGGCTACATGACCAAGCCGATGCGAACCACCGAGCTCGTCATCAACGTCCACAACGCCGCGCATCGCCGCGACCTCAAGCTGGCTTCCCAGGCCAACGCGGCGCGACGGGAGATGACGCTGCAGGAGGAGACGATCCATCGCCTCTCGAGCGCAGCCGAGCTCCGGGACGTCGAGACGGGCCAGCACATCGAGCGGATGAGCGCGTACGCCGCCCTCCTCGCCGAGAAGGTCGGCCTCTCTCCCGAGCGGGTCACGCTGATCCGGACGGCGAGCCCGATGCACGACATCGGCAAGATCGGCATCCGCGACACGGTGCTCCTCAAGCCGGGCCAGCTCACCTCGGAGGAACGAGCCGAGATGCAGCGCCACGCAGAGATCGGCTACGGCATCCTGAAGGACTCCGAGACGGAGCTGCTCCAGCTGGGGGCGCTGCTCGCGCTCACCCACCACGAGCGCTTCGACGGCAGCGGCTACCCGCACGGCCTGTCCGGCACGGAGATTCCGATCGAGGGTCGCATCGCCGCCGTCGCGGACGTCTTCGACGCCCTCACCTCGGATCGCGTCTACCGGGACGCCCTGTCGGCGGACGAGGCGGTCGAGATGATGCTGCAGGAGCGCGGCAAGCAGTTCGATCCGGACGTGCTCGACATCTTCGTCGCGAATCTCGACGAGGTGCTGCTCCTGCGGGCCGCCCTGACCGGCGCTCCGCCCTCGCTCGTCACGCGGACCGCGGCATGAGCGCAGGGCCGGCGAGCTGCGGATTCAGCGCTACGCTCAATGGGCACTAGATCCAGCAGCCGCCCAAGTTGGGCCATGCACGTGACGCCGCCTACGCGGCAGCGGGGAGAGGCACGATGATCATGTCGATCGGTGCCTTTCGCCGGCAAGGCAAGCAGCTCCGCTTGCGCCTGGCGCAGCAGCAGGCCATCGCCCGTCTCGGCGAGCTCGCGCTCACGGATATCGCCGGTCAGGAGCTGCTCAACGAGGCATGCCGGTCGGTCGCCATCGAGCTCCATACGGATTTCTCCGGCGTCCTCGGGCTCGTCCCCGGCGGGACAGAGGTCCTCTTGCAAGCCGGCGTGGGCTGGCCGGCGGAGCACATCGGCGTCCTGCGCTTTCCGGCCGACCCGGACTGGTTCCCGCTCATGGGCGAGGGCCCGATCATCATGGGCGACGCCAGCTCCGAGACGCGCTTCGAGGTCTCGCCGATCCTCTGGACGCTCGGCCTGACGAGCTGCATGGCCACGAGCATCGGCTCGGAAGGCGAGATGTACGGCGTGCTCTGCGTCCACACCCGCGAGCAGCGCGACTTCTCCGACCACGACGTGACCTTCCTCGACACGGTGGCGCATATCCTCGCGAGCGCGCTCCGGCGCCGTGCGGCCGAGCTGGCGAGCGACTCCGCGTATCGCGTCCTCCAAGCAGTCATCGAGGGGGCGGACGACGACGTCTTCGTCAAGGACATCGAGGGACGCTTCATCGTGTTGAACGCGCGAGCGGCAAAGGCGCTCGGAAGGTCGCAGGAGGACGTGATCGGGCGGACCGCCCACGACGTGCTTCCGCAAGCCGCGGCTGACCTGGTCGCCGAGGCCCACAGTCGAGCTGTCGCGCGCGGCACGGTGGAGACCTCCGAGCTGCACGTCCCGTTCGAGGACGAGACCCGCGTGTACCTCACGACGATCGGGCCCTATTTCGCCACGGACGGCACACCACTCGGCACGTTCGGCTTCGCGCGCGACGTCACGACGCACAACGCCCGGATCGGCGAGCTTGCGCGAAGCGAGGAGAGCCTGCGGCTCGCCCAGGAGGGCGCGCGCACCGGCACCTGGGACGTCGACCTGCTCGCCGGCGTCACCATGTGGTCGGACGGTCTCCGCGCGATCTACGGCCTCGGCCCGGACGTGCCGGCCGGGTTCGACCAGTTCCTGGAGCTCGTGCACCGTGACGACCGGGAGCTGGTCGTCCAGTTCGTCTCGGAGGCCTACGCACATGGTGTGCCGTTCGAGTTCGAGTGCAGGATCATCCGTCCGGACGGCGAGCTGCGCTGGATCATGGCGCGCGCCAGCGTTCGCAGCAACGACGCGGGGACGCCCGCCCGAGTGCTCGGCGTCGCGGTCGACATCACCGAGCGCAAGCTCGCGGAGGAAGACCTCCTCCGGCGCGACGAGACGCTGCGCCTCGCCCAGGTCGCCGGGCACCTGGGCGCCTGGGACTGGGACCTCGAGGCGGGCACGCTGACCTGGACCGAAGGGATGTATGCGATCTACGGGCTCGACCCGGCCTCCTTCTCCGTGGCACCCGATGACGTCGGGGACTTCACACACCCGGACGACAACGCCGCTCTCGCGGCCGAGATCGTCCGCGTCCTCGGGTCCGGCGAGCCGCACTTCGAGTGCGCGTTCCGTGCGCTACGGCCGTCCGGGGAGACGCGCTGGCTCGTCAACCGGGGCACCGTCCTGCGCGGCGCCGACGGAGTGCCCCAGCGCATGATCGGCGTCACCCTCGACGAGACCGAGCGGATGCGCTCGCAGGACGAGCGCGACCAGCTCGAGACGCGCCTGCTCCAGGCGGAGAAGCTGGAGGCTGTCGGGCAGCTCGCCGGCGGCGTGGCGCACGACTTCAACAACCTGCTCGTCGCGATGCGCGGCTTCGGCGAGCTGGCGCTCGGCAACCTCGCGCGCGGCGAGGCGGGAGCCGAGGCCAACATCGAGGCGGTCCTCGTGGCCGCCGACCGTGCTGCCACGCTCACGCGCCAGCTCCTGGCCTTCGGTCGCCGGCAGGTGCTCGATCCCCAGGTCCTCGACCTGAACGACGTGGTGCGCGAGACGGCAGAGCTCCTGGGGCGCCTCATCGGCGACAACGTCGAGCTCGTGACGGGGCTCGGGGACGAGCCGGTCATCGTGAAGGCCGATCGGGGGCAGCTCGAGCAGGTCGTGATGAACCTTGCGGTCAACGCGCGTGACGCCATGCCGGGCGGCGGCACGCTCACGATCCGGGTGGCGAGGGCCAATCCCGAGCGGACGTTCGCGCTCCTCAGCGTGACCGACGACGGAGCCGGGATCGACAGTGCCACCGCGGCACACATCTTCGAGCCGTTCTTCACGACCAAGGGCGAAGAAGGGACCGGCCTCGGCCTCGCGACCGTCCACGGCATCGTCGCCCAGAGTGGCGGCCAGATCGTGGTCGAAAGCGCCGCAGGGGCCGGCACGACCTTCAAGGTCTATCTCCCGCTGTGCGCCGACGACCGCGTCGAGGAGGCTGCGGCGCCGGACGCCGTGGTTCCTGAAGGGAGCGAGGCGATCCTGCTCGTCGAGGACGATCCGGCGGTGCGCATGATCGTGGCCACGATGTTGAGCGCCCACGGCTACACGATCGTCTCCGCCGCCGACGGCGAGGAGGCGGTCAGGTGCTTCGAGGCGGCGGAGCATCCCTTCGGCCTCGTCGTCAGCGACCTCAATCTGCGCGGCGTCGACGGCCAGGAGACGATCAGCCGGATCCGCAAGCTCGAGCCCTCGACGAAGGTGCTCTACATGTCGGGCTACACCGACGACCCGATCATCCGCGGCGGCGGTCTCGGCGATCGGACGAGCTTCATCCCCAAGCCGTTCAGCGGCGACGCGCTCGCGACGCGCGTGCGCGAGCTGCTCGACGGCGTCCGCGCCGCCTGACCGGGCAGCTCAGCCCGGCACCGGCTCGGGCGGCGCGTCCGGGGGGATGCCGACGTCGAGCCCGCGCTTCCGCGTCGGGGCGCCGGCGATGTAGCCGACGACGCCGAGGAGGACGATCACGGCGAGCGTCCCGAGCGTGAGCGCCTCGAAGCGCATCCGCCCGACGCCCCAGTTGTCCTTGAAGGGGTAGTCGACGCCGAAGAGCCGCTCGAGCACGCCTGGCGCGACGGCCACGAAGGAGCCGAGGGCGACCCAGAACGTCGCGAGGATCGTCGAGACCCAGAGCCCCGTCTTCCCGAACGGGTGCAGGAAGGGGCGCGGCACGTCCGGGAAGTCGTAGCGCAGCTTGAGCGCCGCGGGGAAGATCCACAGGTACGAGAGCAGGGTCGTCGAGATGGCCATGTACAGCACGATGGTGAAGGTCGAGTCCGCACCGCTGTTGAAGCCGGCGATCGCGACGATCGTGAACGCGGACGCCGCGATGCCGGACATCACGTTGACGCGCACCGGCGTCCCGAGCTTGGCGTTGAAGACGCCGAAGTAGGGCGCCGACGCGCCGTCGTAGGCGGCCACGGCCTGGATCCGGTCGGAGCCGATCATCCACACGGCGCCCGACGTGACGAGCGTCCCGACGAAGCAGATCGTCATGAGCACGAGGAGCGTGTGCGCGGCGCCGCCGTAGACGCTGAACGTCGTCGTCACCGCGTCGATGAACCCGCCGATCCCGGTGACCTTGTCGCGCGGCAGCACGAGGATGATCCCGAAGATCGGGATGATGTAGAGCAGGAGGCCGACGACGCCGCTGCGCAGAACCGCGAGCGGAACGTCCTTCTGCGGATTCTCCATCTCCTCGGCCGCGCCGTTCTGCAGCTCGAAGCCGAGGTAGTTGAAGAGCAGCACCGGGACGAGGCTGAGGAAGACGGCCTTCGTGGGCGAGAGCTCGGAGAGGCCGAAGCCGCTGACGCCGTGCTTGATCCCGTAGATCAGGACCGTGATCGAGAAGAAGCCGAGGACGATGATGCGGAGCAGCGCCCCGAGGTTCGGGATCCACTTCCCGTAGCGCAGCGAGATGATCGCGACGCCGATCGAGATCCAGATGAAGATGAGCTTGAAGACGTAGTCGCCGAAGGTGCCGTGGCCCACGCCGAAGACGTTGGCGCGCCACGCGTCGGTGGCGATGAAGGCGAGCGAGCCGCCGACCCAGAGCGGGTTCGTGATCCAGTACAGGATCGCGGCGATCCCGCCGTGGAAGCGTCCGAACGCGAGCTTCACCCACTCGTAGGGCCCGCCCTCCTCGGTGAAGGAGCTCCCGACCTCGGCCATCAGCAGCATGTAGGGCACGACGAAGACGGCCCCCAGGACGACGACCCAGAGGAACCCCTCCGGCCCGTTCGAGGCGACCGTGCCGAGGGTGTCGAGGCCGACGAAGGCACAGATGGTGAAGAACACCATGTCGAAGCGGCGCAGGGACTTGATCAGCTTCTTCTTCTCGGCCAGCGCCATCGACGTCGTGTGCTCGGCCCTCGGCGATGCGCTCACTGTTCGTTCCCCCTCGTTGTCGTCATGCGTTGGCCTGCTTCCTCGAGCACCTCGCCGAGGATTCCCAGCAGCTCGTCGAACTCGGCCGGCCCGGCGACCAGCGGCGGCGAGATCTGCACGACGGGATCGCCGCGATCGTCCGCGCGGCAGATCAGCCCGCGCTCGAACAGGCGGGGCGACAGGAACCCGCGCAGCAGCGCCTCCGACTCCGCGTCGTCGAAGGTCTCCCGCGTCTCCTTGTCCTTGACGAGCTCGAGCGCGTAGAAGAACCCCGTCCCGCGGAGGTCGCCGACGATCGGCAGGTCGAGGAGCTGCGCGAGCGTCGCGCGGAGCGTCTCCTCGTGCGCCTGCACGTGCTCGATGAGCTGCTCGCGCTGGATGATCTCGAGGTTCTTGAGCGCGACCGCGGCCTGCACCGGATGGCCGCCGAACGTGATCCCGTGCGCGAACATCGCGCCCTCCTGCAGGAACGGCTCGACCACCCGATCCGACGCGATGAGAGCGCCGATCGCCGCGTAGGCCGAGGAGAGCCCCTTGGCGCAGGTGATGAGGTCGGGCCGGATGTCGTAGCGCGCGGAGGCGAACCAGCCCCCGATGCGCCCGAAGCCGGTGATGACCTCGTCCGCGCAGAGCAGGATCCCGTACTCGTCGCACAGCGCCCGCACGCCCTGGAAGTAGCCGGCCGGAGGGACGAAGGCGCCGCCCGTGTTCTGGACCGGCTCCATGATCACCATCGCCACCGTCTCCGGGCCGGCCTGGACGATCGCCTCCTCGAGGTCGGTCAGGAGGAAGGCCGTGAACTCCGCCTCGGTCTCCTCGGGAGGACGGTGATAGCGATTGGTGTTGCGGACGTGCACGACGTCCGGCACGAGCGGCTCGAACGGGGCGCGCAGCGAGGGCACGCCGTTGATGGAGAGCGCCCCCATCGTCGTGCCGTGATAGGCGGTGCGCCGGGAGATGACCTTCCAGCGGCGCTGGCCGTGCGCGGCGTGGAACTGGCGCGCGAGCTTCCACGCCGTCTCGACGGCTTCCGAGCCGCCCGAGACGAAGAAGACGCGATTCAGGTCGCCGGGGGCGAGCCGCGCCAGCT
>JAWVDX010000255.1:0-3986 GCA_033857015.1 Gaiellaceae bacterium | reverse complement strand
TCGTCGACGACGGCGACGTCCCAGTTCTCCGCAAAGAGGCGGCGCGCGACTGTCGAGCCGACGCGGCCGCAGCCCACGATGATTGCTCTCATGCGTTCAATCTAGCTCAGTACCGCAGGGGTAGGCGTCGGGAGGTCGTCCTCGAGAACTCCCTGCGGGAAAGCCACGATCAGCACCTCGCAGGGCGCCTTGCGCAGGACGTACTCGACAGTCGGGCTGAAGAAGCGGGAGAAGCGCCGCCAGCGGGGCGCGGAGCCCATGACGATCAGGTCGACGGAGCGCTCGACCGCCTCCTCGACGATCGCGCTCCCGATGTTGCGCGCGCGGACCGTCAGCCCCGTGACGAGGACACCGTGCTCCTCGCCGAGCAGGCGCGCCTCCTCGAGTGCGGCCTGGGCGCGCTCCTCCTTCTCCTCCAGCGGGAGGTCGAGCGGGTATTCGAGAGGGACGACGACGACGTTGAGCGCGATGACGAAGCCGTTGCGCTCCTGCGCCAGCTTGATGGCGGTCGCGAGCATCTCCTCGCCGATCTCCCCCAGCTTCATCGGGACGAGGATGCTGGTCGCCTGCAGCACCGGCAGCACCTGCTCGTCGGCCGAGACGACGTGCTCGAGGAGGCCCGCTCCGCGGCCGCGGCGCACGAGGAGGTAGATCACGAAGCCGGCGAGCATCCAGACCGGGCCGCCGTAGCGGGCCGCCGGGTGCGTTGCGAGCGCGACGATCCAGACGGCGATGCTGAGCGTGACGCCGACGAGGGCCGGCAGCGGCAGCTCGTGGCCCCGGATCCGGACGGGTAGCGGGACGCGGAAGGGGCGCGGCCGGTCGGGGTCGGTGACGCGCAGGCGCAGGACGGCGAGCTGCGCCGCGATGAACGCGAAGAGCACGCCGAAGCTGTAGAGGCTCGCGAGCGCGGCGATCGGGTTCTCGAAGAGCGCCGTCCCGAGCAGGAGCCCGATGGCGATCGTGGCAGCAGCAACGATGGCGTAGGGGGAGACGAGCGTCCGCCGGTGCAGGAGCCCGAAGACGCGTGGAAGCTGACCGTGCTCGCCGAGCGAGTAGGCGAGGCGGCCGCAGCCGGAGATCGAGGTGGAGGCGGCGAGCATCAGGATTGCCGCGCCGGAGACGCCGACGAAGACCCGCAGGACCTGATCCGCCCAGTGCGGGAGGTGCGGGCCGAGCGCGAAGACGATCCCCAGGATCGGTGCCTGCAGCCACCCGCTCTTGTCGCCGAGCGCAGAGTGGCCGTTGTGGACGGGGAAGGCGGAGAGGCCGATGATCGCCGTCAGGACGGTGACCGCGATCACGGCGCCGATCGCGCTCATGAGGCTCCGCGGCAGGCTGACGCCCGGCTCGATGGCCTCCTCCGCCAGGTTGGCGACCGTCTCCAGGCCGGTGTAGGCGAGCATCGCGACCGGGAGGGCGAACGCCAGCGCGCTCCAGGTCGGCGACTGGCCGAGCTGGACGCTCGACGCGAGCACGTGCGGGTGCACGAGCAGCGCCAGCCCGAGGACGACGAGCAGCGCCTGCGTGAGGATGTCCAGCACCGCGAGGGCGATCGCGAAGCGGTACAGCCGCGCACGGCGGGCGACGCGGGCGACGGCGATCAGCACGATCGCGGAGCAGGAGACGAGCGTGGCGTGCCGGCTGAGCCACGGCAGGTCGAGGGCGTAGGCGAGGTAGTAGGGGAGGAACAGTGCCGACAGCGCGATGACGATCAGGTAGTCGAGGAACAGCGCCCAGCCCGTCAGGAAGCCGGCGAAGTCGTTGAAGGCGCGCCGCACGAAGGTTGCGGCGCCGCCGGTCTCCTCGACCATCGTCGCGCCCTCCGCGTACGACGCCGCGACGAGCAGGAAGAGCCCGCCCGTGGCAAGGAGCACGAGCGGGGCCAGTCCCAGGGCGTGCGCGACGACGATCCCGAGCGCGAAATAGATCGACGAGGCGATCTCCCCGTACGCCACGGAGAAGATGGAGCGCGCGTCGAGCTCGCGCTCGAGCTGGGGCAGCTTGCGTGCCACGGCGCTGAGGTTAGTCCGTCCCGCCCCGCCAGGTGCGGGCACCCGCGAGCCCCGGGGTCAGACCCCGTTAAGCCTTACGGGGTCAGACCCTGTTAAGGCGCCGGGGTCAGACCCCGTTAGGAATGTGTTAGCGGGGGCGCCGGCGGAACACGAGGTAGATCCGCGCGGCGCCGAGGCCGATGAACAGCACGCCGAGGAGCAGGCCGACGCCACCACCGGCGAGCGCCGTACGGACGAGCATCGCGACGCCGAGGACGATCATCGCCGCGCCGAGGAGCACGATCCCGTTGCGGTACACGCTCACGCGACCGCCTTGCGGGCCGCCACGACCATGACCCGGCACGGCGCGTTGCGGAGCACGAAGTCGACCGTCTCGCCCAGCGCGGCGCCCCGGACGCGCAGCCGCTCCTTGCGCGGCGTTCCCATGACGACGATCTCGGAGCCGCGGCTCTTCGCCTCCTCGACGATCGCCGAGGCTGCGCTCCGGGCACGGGTGAGACGCGGAACCACGCGCACACCGTACGAGTCGCCGACGGCCTGCGCCTCGTCGAGCAGGTTGTTCGCATGCTCCTCGAGCTCCGGCACCCGCGCGTCGAGCGGGTACTCGAGCGGCACCTCGAGCACGACCATCGCCACGACGAGGGCACGCCGCTCGGAGGCGAGCCGGCACGCCACGTCGATCGCCTCCTTCGACGAAGGCCCTGGCGCCATCGGGACGAGGATGTTCCGGTACTCGAGCGCCGCGCCCGGCGTGATGACGATCGGCGCGCGCACCGTCTCGGTCAGCGGGACACGCAGGACGCGCCGGCGGTACACCGCGTACAGGACGAAGCCGAAGGCGAGCCAGCCGAGGCCGGTCCAGCGCACCGCCGAGTGCTGGATGACGACCACCGCCCAGGCACCAAGCGTGGCGAGCGCGCCGAAGATGGCGAACAGCGGCCAGTCGACGCCGCGGTAGCGGAGATTCGGCCGCGCGCGGAAGATCAGCTCTTCGTCGCGGTGCTTGCGCCGCAGGGCGATCACCGAGAGGTGCGCCACGCTGAACGAGAGCATTGCCCCGAACGCGTAGATGTTGCCGAGGAAGTCCACCTCGCTCGACGAGTCGCCGAAGATCCCCGGGAGGAGCACGATCGCCGGAGCGACGGCGGCAAAGACCGCGAGCGAGAGCCACGGCGTCTTGAACTTCCTGTGCAGCCGGCGAAAGCGCTCCGGCAGCTGCTGGTACGACGCCATCGCATAGGTGATGCGCGAGGCGCCGATGACGCCCGCGTTGGTGGCGACGAAGAGGATCGTCGCGGCGAGCACGCCGACGTAGTACCTCGCGATCGACAAGGCGATGCCGTGCAACCCCATGTTGTCGACGAGGCCGAGCACCGGGTCGTTCTTGAACCCGCCCTGCTCCGGCCCCTGGCCGAGCGCGGTCACCCACTTCCCGTCGACCAGATGCACCGGGAGCGCCGACAGCGCGATCGACGGCAGCGTGAAGTAGATCGCGAACACGGCGATCGCGACCCAGGTGATCGACCGCGGGATGTCGCGCGGCGGGTCGCGGGCCTCCTCCGCAAGATTCGAGACCGTCTCGATGCCGGTATAGGCGATCATCGCTATGGGGATCGCGAGGAAGAACTGCCCCCACGTCGGCGCGACGCCGAACTGGACATTGTTCGCCAGCACGTGCGGGTGCAGGACGAGCACCGCGCCGAGCAGCACGAGCATCAGCTGCGTCGCGAAGTCGATGACGGCGAGCACGATCGAGAGGCGGGCCGCCTCCTGCGCACCGAGGATGTTGAGCCCGACGAGGATCGCGATCACGACGATGCCGCCGATCGCGTCCCACGGCGTCGTCTTCAGTGGGGGCCAGAAGATCGAGAGGTAGTGCGGGACGAAGTACGCCGAGATGGCGATCGTGATGATGTAGTTCAGCATCTGCGTCCACGCCGCTCCGAACGAGGCCAGCTCGTTGAAGGCGTG
>JAWVDX010000254.1:0-3497 GCA_033857015.1 Gaiellaceae bacterium | reverse complement strand
CGACAGGAAGTGCTACGCCCCACCCGAAGTCGTCATGGCTGCGAAGCAGCCGGACTTCGGGTGGGAACGACGAAGCCCATGCGCTCGTACATGGCCTCGAGCGTCGGGCGCACCGTCTCCCTCGCCTTCGCGGCGCCCGCGGCGAGGATCCGCTCGAGCTCGCCCGGGTCGTTCCGCAACGCCGTGTAGCGCTCGCGGAGCGGGCGCAGCAGCTCGACGACGGCCTCGGCGACGTCGCCCTTGAGGTCGCCGTAGCCCTTGCCTTCGTAGCGGGCCTCGATCTGCGCGAACGTCTCGCCGGTCGCCACGGAGAGGATCTCGATCAGGTTCGAGACGCCGGGCTTCTCCTGGTCGTGGCGGATCTCGCGACCCGAGTCCGTGACCGCGGTCTTGAACTTCTTGACGACCACCTCGGGCGGGTCGAGGACGAAGACCGTGCCTTGCTCGGTGCCGCTGGTCGTGGACATCTTCCGCGCCGGCTCCTGCAGGTCCATGATGCGCGCGCCGATCTCGGGATAGATGCCCTCCGGCAGCTTGAACGTCGGGCCGAAGCGCGCGTTGAAGCGCTCCGCGACGTTGCGGGTCAGCTCGAGGTGCTGGCGCTGGTCGTCGCCGATCGGCACCTTGTCGGCCTGGTAGAGGAGGATGTCGCCGGCCATCAGCACCGGGTAGGTGAAGAGCGCGGCGGACACGAACTCCTGTTGGTCGGCCTTGTCCTTGAACTGCGTCATCCGGCGCAGCTCGCCCATGCTCGTGACCGACGACAGCAGCCAGGCCGCCTCGGCGTGCGCCGTGACGTGGCTCTGGAGGAAGAGCGTCGAGCGCTCCGGGTCGAGACCCGCGGCGAACATGATCGCGGCGAGGTCGAGCGTGCGCTCGCGCAGGTCGGCCGGGTCGTAGTCGACCGAGATCGAGTGCAGGTCGACGATGCAGAAGTACGCGTCGCCCTGCTCCTGGGTCGCGACGTACTGGCGGAAGCCGCCGCTGTAGTTGCCGAGGTGCTTCGCGCCGGTGGGCTGGATGCCGGAGAGGACTCTCATCGCAGGGCGAGGATACGGAACGGGCCAGTAGCGTTGCAGCGTGACGGTGCTCGAGACCTCTCGCCTGCGGCTCGTCCCCTGCTCCGTGGAGCTGGCGATCGCCTTCGTGGCGGACGCGCGCTCGCTGGCGGCGGGGCTGCTCGCCGCCGAGCTGCCGGACGGCTGGCCTGACGGGGAGCTCGCCGGCCTGCTCCCCGGGTACGCGCAGGCGATCGCCGCCGAGCCGGAGCTGCTCGGCTGGGGGCCGTGGATCGTCGTGGAAGGGGAGCGGGTGGCCGGCTCGGCGGGCTTCCTCGGTCAGCCGGTAGGCGGGACGGTCGAGCTGGGCTACGGGATCGCCCCCGAGGCGCGGGGCCGCGGCGTCGCGACCGAGGCGGCGCAGGCGCTCGTCGCCTGGGCGCTCGCCGATCCGCGCGTGCGGGACGTCGTGGCGGAGGTCGAGCCGGGAAACCAGGCCTCGTACCGCGTCCTGGAGAAGATCGGGATGCGCCGCGCCGGAACCGTGAACGGCCACGAGCGCTGGGCGTTGACACTTCCCAAACGGGGTCTGACCCCGTAAAGCTTTACAGGGTCTGACCCCGTTGACCTCGGCTCTCTAGACTCTCCACGGATGGCGTGGAACAGGGAAATCGAGGCGGTGAGGGGTTGAATGGCTATTCAGCGCCTCGCAATCGTCGGCACCGGTTTGATCGGCGCCTCGGTCGGGCTGGCCGCGAAGCGGGCCGGCGTCGCCAGCATCCGCGGCTTCGACCCTGACTCCGCCGCGCTCGCGCTCGCCCGGGAGCGCGGCGCCCTCGACGAGGCCGCCGCCTCGCTCGAAGAGGCGCTCGCCGGAGCGGAGCTCGCCGTCGTGGCGGCTCCGGTGGCTGAGCTCCCCACCCAGGTCGAGGCTGCGCTCGCCGCGGCGCCGGAGCTTGCGCTCGTCACCGACGTGGGCTCGACGAAGGGCGCCGTCTGTGCCGCAGCAGCCGCCGACGCGCGCTTCATCGGCGGCCATCCGGTCTGCGGCGCCGAGACGAAGGGGCCCGGCAACGCGAACGCCGAGCTCTTCGACGGCGCCACCTGGTTCCTCACGCCCACGGCAACCACGGATCCGGAGCGCTACCGCGTCCTGCATGGATTCGTCGCCTCGCTCGGCGCGACCCCGGTCGCCGTCGCGCCCGACGCGCACGACCGGATCGTCGCGCTCACGAGCCACCTCCCGCATGCGCTCGCGAACCTCCTGATCTCGCAGGGCGGCGCGACCCGCATCGACGGGCACGACCCGCTCGACGCGGCCGGCGGCTCCCTGCGCGACATGACCCGCGTCGCCGGAGCCAACCCCCGCGTCTGGGTCGACATCTTCCTCGACAACGCCGCAGCCCTGAAGGATGCGCTCGGCGAGCACCGCCGCCGCGTCGAGCAGCTCGAGCAGGCGCTCGAGTCGCGGGACGCAGGCTTCCTGGCTCGCTGGATCGCCGAGGCGGCGCAGAACCGCCGCCGCATGCTCGCGGAGGCCTACACCACCGAGCCCGGCGAGCTGCAGCGCGTGCGCGTCCACATCCCCGACCGGCCAGGCATCCTCGCCGGGATCACCCAGGCGCTCGGCGCGCAGCGGATCAACATCGAGGACTTCGAGCTCCAGCACATGTCCCGCGACCGCGGCGGCACGCTCGCGATCACGATCATCGGCGCCGCCGAGGCCCAGCGCGCGGCGGCCCTCCTCGAGGAGCAGGGCTACGGCGTCTCGGTGGCGTCCGTGATGGAGGACGCGTCGTGAGCGTGCGCGTCGTCGAGCCGGCCGCGTCACTGCAGGGCGGCCTCGCCGTCTCGGCCGTCAAGGGCCTCTGCCAGCGCGCCGTGCTGCTCGCGGCGATCGCCGACGGGGAGAGCAGCATCCGCGGCTTCGGCCACATGGCCGACACGGACGCGGCCATCTCGGCCGTGCGCGGCCTCGGCGTGCGGATCGACGAGCCCTCCCCTGGCACGCTCCACGTCCACGGCGCCGGCCTCCGCGGCCTGCAGGAGTCGGCCGAGCCCTTCGACTGCATGAACGCGGGCACGCTGCTGCGCCTCGCCGCCGGTGTCCTCGCGGGACAGGAGGGGAAGCGCTTCACGCTCGTCGGCGACGAGTCGCTGTCCCGCAGGCCGCACGAGCGAGTCGCCATACCGCTCCGCCAGATGGGCGCGAAGATCGAGACGACCGACGGCTCTGCGCCGGTGCACATCGAGGGCGCCGCGCTGAGCCCGATCAGCTACGCCCTCCCGGTCGCGAGCGCCCAGGTCAAGTCGGCGATCCTCCTCGCGGGGCTCTACGCCGAGTCCGGCCCGACCACGGTGATCGAGCCGGCGGTCACCCGCGACCACACGGAGCGGATCCTCACGCATCTCGGCGTGCGCGTCTCCCGCTCCCACAACGAGATCAGCGTCTGGCCGGTCGAGCGCATCGCTCCCTTCGACGTGCGGATCGCCGGCGAC
>JAWVDX010000253.1:0-5674 GCA_033857015.1 Gaiellaceae bacterium | reverse complement strand
CGAGGCAGCGCGTCGGCACTCCCTCGGCGCGCAGGGCGCGGACGACGTGCCCGCCGACGAAGCCGGTCGCGCCGGTGACAAGAACGGTCATGTCGGCACTGTGCCCAATCCCGCCGGCGCTGAGACGCGGACTATGGTTTCGGCCATGGAGGGGCGTCCCAACACGGCCGTCTTCGAGCCCGTCGCTGCATCCACGGCGTTCGAGGGGACCGTCGAGCGCCTCGGCACCGCGATCAAGCTCGGGCTCCTCGCCGCCGGGGAGCGCCTTCCCCCGGAGCGCGAGCTGGCGACGCGCCTCGCGATCTCGCGCTCGACGCTCCGGATGGCGCTCCAGGCGCTCGCCGAGGGCGGCTACCTCGTCGCGCTGCGCGGGCGCGGGGGCGGCACCTTCGTCGCGGACGAGATCCCGCAGCCGGCTCCGAGCCCTGCCCCGGAGCTCGCAGCTGCGTGGCGGCAGATCGTCGACCGGCGGCTCGCCGTCGAGGCGGGAGCGGCGCTGCTCGCGGCGGAGCGCGCCCGTCCGGAGCATCTCGAGAGCATGCGCCTCCTGATCGACCAGATGGCGGTCGCCCGCGGGTTCGACGAGTACCGCCGTGCCGACATCCACTTCCACCTGGCGCTCGCCGAGGGGACAGGCGTCCCACGGATCGTCGCCGACATGACCGAGGTGCAGGGCTCGATGACGGAGCTCATCCGCGCGATCCCGCATCCCCAGGAGGTGCTCGCGCACGCCAACCGCCAGCATCTCCGCCTCGTCGCCGCGCTCGAGCGGCGCGAGGCGATGCGCTCGGTGCGCCTGATCGAGGAGCACCTCCGCGGCACGGAGCACATCCTCGCCGCCTTCTTCCCGTCGAGCTAGCTGCGCCGATTGACACTAGCCGTGCCGGGTCGTAGCATCCCCGCCGCAAAGGCTTGTTCCCAACACCTTTTCGTCCCCGCCTACGTCAGGAGGACAGTGTGGCTGAGATCGAGCGAGTCGGCTCTGTCACGTACCAGCGAGCCGGACAGGAGTACTTCGAGCAGCGGAAGCTGAAGCGCCACGCGCGCGTCTGGTCGCTCTGGGCGCTCGGTGTGGGCGCTGTCATCTCCGGCGAGTTCTCGGGCTGGAACTTCGGCCTCGACGCCGGCGGCTTCGGCGGCTTGCTGGTCGCCACGCTCGTCATCACGGTCATGTACTTCGGCCTCTGCTGGTCGATCGCAGAGATGTCCCCGGCGCTCCCGCACACCGGCGGCGCCTACTCGTTCGCCCGCTCGGCGATGGGCCCCTGGGGCGGCTTTGCGACCGGCGTCGCGGAGACGATCGAGTACGTCGTCACGCCCGCGGTCATCGTCACCTTCGCGGCCTCCTACCTGCAGTCGATCTTCAACAGCTGGTTCAGCTGGAGCCCCGCGACCTGGGTCTGGTGGCTGATCCTCTACGTGATCTTCGTCGTGCTGAACATCGTCGGCGTCGAGGCGAGCTTCCGGTTCACGGTGGCGATCTGCCTGCTCGCGCTCGGGATCCTCGCCTTCTTCTACGTCGCCTCGCTCTGGCACCTGACGGGCAGCCTGACCGACGTGAAGGGCAGCGGCGGACACGCCGGCTGGTTCCCGTTCGGCCTCAAGGGGACGTTCCTCGCGTTGCCGTTCGCCATCTGGTTCTACCTGGCGATCGAGGAGCTGCCGCTCGCGGCGGAGGAGTCGCACGATCCGAAGCGGGACATCCCGCGCGGCACGATCTACGGGCTGCTGACGCTCGTCGTCTTCGCATTCCTCGTGCTGTTCCTGAACACAAAGGTGACCGGAGCGAACGCGATCAAGACCTCCGGCGAGCCACTGCTGGACGGGTTCCGGGCGATCTTCGGAGCGGGCGGCGAGACGACGGCGAACATCCTCGGCCTCGCGGCCGTCGCCGGCCTGATCGCCAGCTTCCACACGATCATCTTCGCCTACGGACGCAACGTCTACTCGCTCTCGCGGGCGGGCTACTACCCGCACTTCCTGTCGAAGACGCACGGCACGCGCAACACCCCGTACATCGCGCTGATCGGCGGGGCGGTCGTCGGCTTCGGGCTCGCGCTGCTCCTCGACCAGGCGACGAAGCACGCCTGGCTGAGCGGGCATCTGAGCGCCGCTCTGCTCTCGATGGCGGTCGGCGGAGCGGTGGTGTCCTACTTCCTGCAGATGGTGTCGTTCATCCTGCTGCGGCGGAACTACCCGGACATCGAACGCCCGTACAAGAGCCCGGTTGGGATCTACGGGGCCGCGGTCGCCGCGGTCATCGCCCTGCTGTCGCTCGGCGCGCTCTTCTGGCGGGCCGACTACCGGCCAGGCGTCGTCGGCGTCGCGGTGTTCTACCTGCTGGCGCTGCTCTACTTCGCGCTCTCCGGCCGGCACAAGCTTGTCCTCTCGCCCGAGGAGGAGTTCGCCGTCACGCGCGGCAAGCACGGCGATCCCGCAGCGGAGGGCTACGGACGCACGGAGGCGGAGCGGTCCGGACCGCCGGTCGCGCCGCCGGCGCCCGCCCCGGAGCCGGGCAGCGCGTAGGGACGAGTCGCAGGCGGTGCCGCTCCTCGCGGGGTGGCACCGCTTGCCAACGCCGCCGACAGGGAGAATGAGGCGATGCTGACACTCGAGGAGCTGCGGGACGAGGTCGAGCGCGGCACGATCGACACCGTCGTCTGCGCGTTCACGGACATGCAGGGGCGCCTCATCGGCAAGCGCGAGCACGCCGCCTTCTTCCTCGCCGAGACGGCCGAGCACGGGCTCGAGGGCTGCAACTACCTGCTCGCGCTCGACATGGAGATGGATCCGCAGCCCGGCTTCGCGATGGCGAGCTGGGAGCGGGGCTACGGCGACTTCACGCTCACGCCGGACTTCGCGACGCTGCGGCGCATCCCCTGGCTCGAAGGGACGGCACTCGTCCTCTGCGACGTGGGCTGGGAGGACGGCTCGCCGGTCGTCGCCTCGCCGCGCCAGGTGCTCCGCGCCCAGATCGAGCGCGCCCGCGCCGCAGGCTTCGAGCCGATGATCGGCTCCGAGCTCGAGTTCTACCTCCTCAAGGAGAGCTACGCCGAGGCGCACGCGAAGGGGTACCGCGACCTGACGCCGTCGGTGCCGTACATCCTCGACTACCACGTCCTCGCGACGACCTACGACGAGCCGCTGATCCGCCAGATCCGCAACGGCATGGTCGGGGCGGGCATCCCCGTCGAGAGCTCGAAGGGCGAGGCCTGGCCGGGACAGCAGGAGGTCAACTTCCGCTTCGCCGACGCGCTGACGATGGCGGACAACCACGTCGTCTACAAGAACGGCGCCAAGGAGATCGCGCACCTGAACGGCTGCTCGATCACCTTCATGGCCAAGCCGGACGCCTCCTGGATCGGCAGCTCGTGCCACATCCACTCGAGCCTCTGGCAGGACGGGAGCAACGTTTTCGACGGCGAGAGCGACGTCTTCAAGCAGTACCTCGCCGGCCACATCGCCTGCGCCCGCGAGCTCGCGCTCTTCTTCGCGCCGACGATCAACTCGTACAAGCGCTACGCCGCCGGCAGCTGGGCCCCGACGACGCTCGCCTGGGGTCACGACAACCGGACCTGCGGCTTCCGCGTCGTCGGGCACGGGCAGGGGCTGCGCACGGAGACCCGCATCCCGGGCGGCGACGTGAATGCGTACCTCGCCTTCGCGGCGCTGATCGCGGCCGGTCTCCATGGCATCGAGCAGGGGCTCGAGCTCCCGGCTCCGCTGGAAGGGAACGCGTACGAGTCGGACGCGGAGCGCTTTCCCGGGTCGTTGCGCGAGGCGATCGAGGCGCTCGAGCAGGGCGGCGTCGCGCGCGCCGCGTTCGGCGACGAGGTCGTGGAGCACTACCTCAACTACGCCCGCACCGAGCAGCGCCTGTTCGACTCGGTCGTCACGAGCTGGGAGCGCGAGCGCCTCTTCGAGCGCGGATGAGACCGCTGATCGGTATCACCTCCGACCTGACGGACGCCACCTGGGGCGCCTGGAACACGGCGACCGCGCTGGTGCCGGCCGACTACGTGCGCAGCGTCGAGCGCGCAGGCGGGCGGCCGCTGCTCGTCCCGCCGAGCGACGACGCGGTCGAGGAGACGCTCGCGGCGCTCGACGGCATCGTCTTCTCCGGCGGCGCCGACCTCGATCCGGAGACCTACGGGCAGGAGGCGCATCCCGAGACCTACGGCGTGATGCCGGAGCGCGACCGCGCGGAGCTCGCCTTGCTCGAGGCAGCCTTGGCGCGCGACATGCCGGTGCTGGCGATCTGCCGCGGGAGCCAGCTGCTGAACGTCGTCCGCGGCGGCGATCTCGTCCAGCACCTCCCCGAGATCGTCGGCCACGACCAGCACAAGCAGGTGGCGGGCACCTTCGCGGACCATGAGATACGTGCGGAGGGCAGGCTCTCCGACCTGATTGGCAAGGAGCTCGTGCCCGTCAAGTCGCATCACCACCAGGGCTTCGGGCGGCTCGGCGAGGGGCTGCAACCGGTCGCCTGGGCCGAGGACGGGACCGTCGAGGCGCTCGAGGATCCCGCCCGCACGTTCGCGCTCGGTGTGCTCTGGCACCCCGAGGCGGCCGAGGACACCGCGCTCTTCGAGGAGCTCGTCGCCGAGGCGCGCCGCTACCGGGAGGCGCGCGCGTGATCGAGCTGCTGAACCCGGCGACAGCCGAGCCGCTCGCCCGGCTCGAGGCGGCAGGCGTCGAGGAGACGGATGCAGCCGTCGCCCGTGCCCGCGCGGCGCTGCCGGCCTGGCGGGCCCTCCCGCCCGGTGACCGCGCCCGGCTCCTGCGCCGCGTCGCGACGCTCGTCGAGGAGCACGCCGAGGAGCTGGCGCAGATCGAGTCGCGGAACGTCGGCAAGCCCATCACCTCGGCCCGGGGCGAGGTGGGGATGGTCGCGGACGTCTTCCATTTCTACGCCGGGGCCGTGGACAAGCACCACGGCGAGTCGATCCCCGTCGCCGGCGGCGTCGACTTCACCGTCCGCGAGCCGCTCGGCGTCGTCGGGCTGATCGTCCCGTGGAACTTCCCGCTCAACATCGCCAGCTGGAAGCTCGGCCCCGCGCTCGCCTGCGGCAACACCGTGGTGCTGAAGCCGGCGGAGCTGACGCCGCTCTCCGCGCTGCGCCTCGCGGAGCTGATCCTCGAGGCCGGCATCCCGGAGGGTGTCGTCAACGTGCTCGTCGGCCCGGGCTCCGTGGTCGGCCAGCGCCTCGTCGAGCATCCGGACGTCGCGAAGATCGCCTTCACCGGCTCCACCGAGGTGGGGCGCGAGGTGATGCGCGCGGCGGCCGGCACGATCAAGCGCGTGACGCTCGAGCTGGGCGGCAAGTCCGCGAACGTCGTGTTCGCCGACGCCGACCTCGAGCTCGCAGCCGCGTCCGCGCCGTACGCGGTGTTCGACAACGCGGGGCAGGACTGCTGCGCGCGCTCGCGCATCCTCGTCGAGCGCAGCGCCTACGACCGGTTCCTCGAGCTCTTGGTGGACGCGACGAAGGCAGTGAAGGTGGGCGACCCGACCCTGGACGAGACGGAGATGGGCCCGCTCATCTCGGCGCAGCACCGCGACCGCGTGGCCGGCTATCTGGACGGCGTGACGCCCGCGTACCAGGGCGACATGCCCGGGACGGACGGGTTCTGGTTCCCGTGCACCATCGTCGAGGCGTCCAACGACGATCGC
>JAWVDX010000252.1:0-6615 GCA_033857015.1 Gaiellaceae bacterium | reverse complement strand
CAGCTCGCCTTCTTCCGCGACCTCGCCTGGCACGGAACGATCGGCCACGCGCGCGACTGGCTCGCGCTCTCGATGGCGACCGAGGAGCCGCGCGCCGCGATCGAGCGCTTCCTGCAGCGCAAGGACGAGTCGTGAGCGAGCTCGTTCTCGTCGCGGTGCACGCCCGCGTCGCGACGGTGGAGCTGAACCGTCCCGAGAAGCTGAATGCGCTCTCGGAGCTGCTGATGGCGGACCTCCTGGCCGCGCTCGAGCGACTCGACGCGCTCGAGGACGTGCGCTGCATCGTCCTGGCGGGGTCGGAGAAGGCGTTCGCCGCGGGCGCGGACGTCGCAGAGCTGGAGGCTCTGTCCGCCCACGAGATGTACGCCGCGCGCCGGGTCGAGCGCTGGGACGCGCTCCGCCGGATCCGCACGCCGCTCGTCGCCGCGGTCTCCGGGTTCTGCCTCGGCGGCGGCTGCGAGCTGGCGCTCGCCTGCGACCTGATCGTCGCGTCGGAGACGGCTGTGTTCGCCCAACCCGAGACGGGCCTCGGGATCATCCCCGGCGCCGGCGGGACGCAGCGCCTGACGCGCGCCGTCGGCAAGGCTCTGGCGATGGACATGGTCCTGACGGGCCGCCGGCTCACTGCGAGCGAGGCGCTCGCCGCCGGGCTCGTCGCGCGGGTCGTGCCGGCCGCGCGCTGGCTCGACGAGGCGCAGGCGGTGGGAGCGGAGATCGCCGCCAAGGGTCCGCTCGCCCAGCGGCTGGCCAGCGAGTCGGTGGATCGCGCGTTCGAGACGGCGCTCACGCTCGGCCTCGACTACGAGCGCCGCTCGCTCGAGCTCGCGCTCGCGAGCGCGGACGCGCGCGAAGGGCTCGCCGCGTTCCTCGAGAAGCGCGAGCCCCGCTTCGAGGGGCGTTAGATGGTCGACGTGCTGGACGTCACGCGGGCGGGGGCCGTCCTGACGCTGACGCTGAACCGTCCGGACGTGCTGAACGCGCTCGACACGGAGCTGCACGCCGCGCTCGGCGAGGCGCTCGCGGAGGCTGCTGCGGCCGACGTGCGGGCGGTCGTCGTCACGGGCGCGGGCCGCGGGTTCTGCGTCGGCCAGGACCTGGCGGAGTTCCGAGCGGGCGCGGACGACGTCGGCGAGCGGCTGCGCGAGCGCTACCACCCGATCATCCTCGGCCTGCGCGGCCTGGAGAAGCCGGTGCTGGCGGCGGTCAACGGTATCGCGGCCGGTGCGGGGATCTCGCTCGCGTGCGCCTGCGACTTCCGCGTCGCCTCCTCGTCGGCCCGCTTCGTGCCCGCCTTCTTCGGGATCGGCCTCGTCCCCGACTCCGGCGCCACGGCCTTTCTGGCCCGGCTGCTCGGCGCCGAGCGGGCATTCGCCTGGCTGGCGTCGAACCGCGCGCTCGACGCTGCCGAGGCCCTCGAGCTCGGGCTGGTCGACGAGGTGGTCGCACCGAAGCAGCTTGCTGCGCGGGCAGCCGAATGGGCGGAGCAGCTCGCCCAGGGCCCGACCCGGGCGCTCGCGCTCACGAAGCGCCTCCTCGCCGACGCGGCGGCGATGCCGCTCGCCCTGCAGCTCGAGCGCGAGGCGGACGCCCAGGCCGAGGCGGCGGCCACGGAGGACTTCCGCGAGGGCGTGAGCGCGTTCCTCGAGAAGCGCGAGCCGCGCTTCCAGGGGCGCTAGCCGACTGGTTTCGAGCAGACCTGGAGGCCGAAGCCGCCCGCGTAGGCTTGCGCCTCCGTGTTGGAGCGGACGGCGACCTGGATCAGCACCTGAGCGCGCAGTGTCTGCTTCGCCTTCACGGCGTCACGCGCCCGCCGGGTGAGCTGGATCGTGCGCTGGAGCCGCGTGAGCAGCCCGGCGTAGGCCTTCGCGTCTGCATCGGACGGCTTCAGCGCGCGCAGCTGGCCGAGCTCGCGCTCACCGTTCGCGAGGGCCGCGTCGAGCGCGGGCAGAACGTCGCCCGCCTTCGTCGGCGGCTTGACCTTGGCCACCGCAACGTGCGCGGCGGTGCAGATCTCGTCCGCCTTCTTCACCAGCGCTTCGTGCGAGAGCCGTTTCGAGGACGAGCCTCCGAAGCCGCAAGCGGCAACGAGCGTGACGACGGCTAGGAGCGGCAGAAGTCGGCGCATCGCGCCTAGCCGCGGGGGCGCAGCTCGACGAGCAGCCCGCAGTCGAGTGCCTCCGCAATCCGCAGCAAGGTATCGATCCGGGGTGGGCGGCCGCCACGCTCGAGCCGGGCGATCGCGGACTGCGTCGTCCCGGTCAGCTCCGCGAGCTCCCGCTGCGAGAGCCCGCGCGCGTTGCGCTGCTCCGCGACCTGGTCGGCGATCTGGGCGAAGAACCAGCCCCCGTCGCCGATGCCCTTGATCCGCTCGATCGCCTTCTCGCGAAGGCGCTCGATCGGACGCTCCAGAGCGGGGTCGGACATGCGCTCAACCATAGCAGCTTCGCTATTCACCGGCGCTTGGGGACGGCGTTACGGCGTGATATCGAAACCTTGACATTCACTGAGCCGGCTGCTCTAGTTCGCCGCCGTGCGCCGATCGATCGGCGCCAGAAAAGGGGGAGTGCAGATGAAACGCCCATTCGGGGCCTTGACGGCTCTAGCACTCGCAGGTGCGGCGGCAGCGGTGATCGGAGGCTCGATCCGCGCCGACGCTGCGCCGAAGTCGTACAACATCAACACCCTCGCCGGAAAGGTCGCCTCGCTCAGAGGCACCGCCGGCCTGCAGATCAGGTTCTCCGCGTTCATCGAGGAAGAGGCGGACGAGGCCGAGGTCGGCAACCCGGGCCCATTCACGCCGATCGACCCCGCTTTCGTGCTCTCGAGCCCGCTCGACGGCACGAGCATCCTGGCCCCGAACGTGCTCGTGAACAGCGACACGGCCGCGGCGCCCCAGAACGAGACGTCGATCGCGATCGACCCGAACAACGCCAACCGCGTCGTCGGCTCCGCGAACGACTACGTTGCCCGCACCTGGACGTGCACGATCAGTGGCACGCCCTGCAGCGCGCTGGGTGACGCCTACTCGGGGACGTACTTCTCGAACGACGGCGGCGGGACCTGGTGCTGCACGAGCACTGGTCCGGGCAACCTGGGCACAGTGATCCCCGGCGTCACCCGCCTCACGGGTGGCACCTACGACGCCGGTGGCGATCCGGCGCTCGCGTTCGACAGCCAGGGAAACGTGTTCTACGCCGGCCTCGGCTTCAACCGAGCCTCGGCGCCGAACACGGTCGCGGTCAACAAGGGCACCTTCGGCGGAGGCGGGAACCTCACCTGGGGACCGCCGACCTTCATCAACCCCACGACATCGCCGGCGGTGTTCAACGACAAGGAGTGGATCGCGGCGGACAGCCACGCGTCCAGCCCCTTCCACGATCGCGTGTACGTGACGTTCACGCGCTTCGTGTTCAGCGCCGGTAGCGGCAACTACGTGCAGTCGCCGATCTTCTTCGCGTCCTCGACCGACCACGGCGCCACGTTCAGCACGCCAGTGTCGATCTCGGGGAACGTGCTGTACGACCAGGGCTCGCGCCCGGTCGTCGGCCCGGACGGCACCCTCTACGTCTTTTGGGAGGGAGCAACGAGGCTCTCGACGATGAACAGCACCTACGTCGCGAAGTCGACCGACGGCGGGGCCACGTGGAGCAAGCCGCGCGCAATCTCGGCGGTCGCCGACAGCACGGAGCTCAAGAACACGCTGTTCCGGGTCAATAGCTTCCCGGCCGCTGCAGCCGCCCCGAACGGCGACCTGTACGCGACCTGGACGACGGAGATCAAGAACTCCGGCTCGCCCAACTACGGCGGCGAGTCCGCCTGCGTCGCGAGCACGGCCAGCTGCCACTCGGTGGCGGTCTACAGCAAGTCGACCGACGGCGGGACGACGTGGACGGCGGCAGCCCCGGCGTTCGCGCCAGGCACGCAGGTCGCGCTCGGCTATCCGGTGACCAATCCGGACGGCTCCACGCTCTCCGCACCCAGCACAGCCGGAGCCGTCGAGCAGATCTTCCCCGCGGTGGACGTCGCGCCCAACGGGCGGGTCTACATCGGCGCGTACTCGGCCGACGCGGTCTCGCCCTGGCAGACGTGTGCCACAGGACCGGCGCCGCCTCCGGGCCGGATCACCTGCGACACACTGGGCAACTACATCCACAACGCCCGCCTCGACTACAAGGTGGCCGATCTGACGACTGCGGTCACGAACAACGTGAACACGCAGCTGATCAATAGCCGCTACGGCTTCGGCGGCGGGTTCTTCGGCGACTACACCGACCTGAAGGTCGGGCCCGACAACGTGTTCCACGCGCTCTGGACGGACTCGAGCGACCAGCAGACGGTCGTCTGGTTCTACGGCTTCGAGTTCACGCCGACCCAGATCCACCAGGAAGACGTCGTCACGGCAGCCGGGAACTACTAGCCCTCCAGGGCTCATTGGGAGGCCGGCTTCGGCCGGCCTCCCAAGCCCGCTGGCTAGATCGCCTTGAGCTGCTCGAACGGCTGCCGGCAGGTACGGCAGTAGCGCTGCGAGCGGCACGGCGTCGCGCCGAAGAGGTTCTCGAGCGTCGTGTCGCGGGAGCCGCAGTGCGGGCAGCGGAACGCCGCCGGGTCGAGGCGGATCAGCGGAGTGACCGGCTGCGGCGGGCCGATGCCGGCAGCGCGCAGCTTCTCGCGGCCGGCCGCGCTGATCCGGTCGCTCGTCCAGCTGTCCTCGAGGACGACCTCGACCTCCGGCTCGCCGCCGAGCGCCCGGATGCTCGCCTCGATCTGCGCCCGCATCGTCTCCAGCGCGGGACAGCCGAGGAAGGTCGGGAGCAGCTCCACCTGGACGCGATCGCCGTCGATCGCGACCGCGCCGATGACGCCCAGCTCGACGAGCGAGACGACGGGGAGCTCCGGGTCGGGCACCGCGTCCAATGCCGCCCAGACCTCGGTCGCGCTCACCACTGGCCGTGCGGGACGAGCCGACGCACCGCGGTCATCTCCTCCCAGAGCGGCTCGAAGCCGGGCGGCGCGGCGGCGCGCTCGACCGGCTCGCCGCGCAACGGGAACGGGAAGCGGCGCGCCGCCTCGGCCTCGAGCGCGGGACGCAGCGGCGGCTCGAGCAGCCCAAGCGTCGCGCCCCACAGACGCCCGACCGCGGCCTCCAGCCGCGCCCGCCCCTCGTCGTCACCGAGCAGCCGTTCGAGCCACATCTCTGCATGCGCCCAGTGGTAGCGCTCCTCGCGCTGGATCTTGCGCGCCACGCCCGCGACCTCCGCGTCGTCCGAGCCGGTCAGCGCGTCGATGCGCAGCGCGTCGGCGAGCTCGTAGAGGATGCGCCGCGCGATCGTGTCCTCCCACTCGGGGAGCGCCGCCGTGACGAGCGGGGCGCAGCGGTACTCCTCCGCGGCGCGTCCGAGGGCGAGCTCGTCCACCTCGCCGCCACCTCCTTCTCCGCGCACGCTCAACTCGTAGAGCGCGCGGGCGTGGCCGATCTCGTTCTGCGCGATCGAGGAGAACGCGACGTCCTCCTCCAGGAACGGCGCCACCCCGGTCCACTCGGAGTCGCGCCAGCCCAGGACGAGCTCGTCGTCGGCCAGCGGGAGCAGCAGCTCAGCCCGACCCGGCACGCTCGCGCGCCTCCCGGAGCCGCGCCTTGATCGAGTAGCCGTCGACGCGCCGGTACTTCCAGTCGAACTCGTCCGGGAAGTCCTCCACCTCGCGGGCGGCGTCGCGGGGGACGAGCAGCAGGGCGACCGACTCCTGGCGGCGCCCGAACTGCTCGCGCGCGTACGCCTCGGCGAAGCGCAGGTCGGGCGCCTCGACGGAGCCCGCGTGCTGGAGCGGCTGCCCCTCGCGCTCGCGACGGAAGACCTCGAAGATCACGCTGCCACGCCCAGGACGGCGCGCCGCACCCAGGCCGAGCGCGATAGCGCGTCGCGGCGCAGCGCCAGCCGCTCCTGCGAGCGCGGGCCGTTCCCAGAGACGACGCGGCGCAGCTCCTCCCAGTCCGGCTCGCTGTACTCCCAGACACCGTCGTCGCGCTTGCGCAGCTTGGGATCCGGCACCTCGAGGCCGAGCTCCCAGATCTGCGGGACGTAGCCGTCGAGGAACTGCTGGCGCGCCTCCTCGTTGCCCTGGCTCTTGATCCGCCAGTGCCACATCGGATCGTCCTCGCGCGCGATCGGGTTGCCGTGGAACTGCATCAGCGGGCCCCACCAGCGGGTCAGGGCCTCTTGCACCAACTCGAACTGCTGCGAGGTGCCAGTCACCATGGCGAGCACGACGTCGCGGCCGTGGAGGATGTGGAACGACTCCTCCCAGCAGATCTTCTTCATGATCCGCGCGTACGGCGCGTAGGAGCACTTCAGCAGGGCCTTCTGGGAGACGATGGCCGCCGCGTCGACGAGCCAGGCGATCACGCCGACGTCGCCCCAGCTGCGCGTCTCGTAGTGGAAGACGTTGTGGAACTTGGCGCGGCCGTCGACGAGGTCGGCGAGGCACTGCTCGCGCGGCTTGCCGAGGTCCTCCACCACGCGATAGATCAGCTGGGCGTGGCCGACCTCGTCCTGGACTTTCGCGGTCAGCGCGAGCTTGCGCTGAAGCGTCGGCGCGCGCAGGATCCACTCGCGCTCC
>JAWVDX010000251.1:0-4284 GCA_033857015.1 Gaiellaceae bacterium | reverse complement strand
GAGCGCCAGCTCGCGGCGCGGCAGAGCTATCTCGCGCACGTGAAGGGTCAGATCCGCGACCTGATCGCCCAGCAAGAGGCAGCTCGCCGAGCCGCGTCCGAGCGAGCAGCAGCGGCGGCGCGGGCCCGGCTGTCCAGCGCCGCCTCGAGCGTCTCGACGGCCGGCGCCAACCTCACCGGCACGGTTGTCGACTCGGGCCCCACGGGAGGCGCGCCGCCCTCCGGGCACGGCGATCAGGTCGCCAGCCTCGCCCTCGCAGAGCAAGGCAAGCCGTATCGCTGGGGCGCTGCCGGGCCCGATGCATTCGACTGCTCGGGGCTCGTCGTCTACGTCTACGCCCAGCTCGGGATGTCGCTGCCCCATTCCACCTACTCGCTGATCGGCATGGGCTCGCCCGTCGACAGGAGCCAGCTGCAGCCTGGAGACCTCGTGTTCTTCAACGGGCTCGGCCACATGGGCATCTACATCGGCGGCGGCAATTTCGTGCATGCACCGCATACCGGCACGGTTGTGCAGGTCTCCTCCATGGACAGCCACGGCAGCTACGACGGCGCGCGCCGCCTCTAGGGCTTGGCGGAGGAGTAGCGCCGCACGCGGCGAACCTGCTGGGTCCCTCTAGACTTCGGAAGGCCTATGCGCACGATCTGGAACGGATCCATCAGCTTCGGTCTCGTGAACATCCCCATCGGGCTCGCGCTTGCGACGAAGAGCTCGGATGTGGCGTTCAAGACACTGCACCGTGAGTGCGGGAGCCCGATCAAGCAGAAGCGCTGGTGTCCGGTGCACGAGCGCGAGGTCGAGGCCGACGAGCTCGTCAAGGGCTGGGAGGTCTCCAAGGGCCAATTCGTGGTGGTCGAGCCGGACGAGCTGGAGTCGATCGCCCTGCGTCGCTCCCAGTCGATCGAGATCCTGCGCTTCGTCGCGCTCGAGCAGGTCGACCCGGTCTACTTCGACCGCACGTACTACCTCGCCCCGGCCGAGGCGGAGGCGGCGCGCCGCCCGTACGTCCTGCTCCTGCAGGCGATGCAGGAGACGGGGATGGCTGCGATCGGGAAGTTCGTGCTCTGGGGCAAGGAGAATCTCTGCCTCATCCGCGCGCGGGAGGACGTGCTCGCGCTCGAGACGCTGTTCTACGCCGAGGACGTGCGAACGAGCGCGGAGATCCGCAGCTCGGTCGAGGCGACGGAGGTGAAGCCGGTCGAGCTCGACCTGGCGCGCCAGGTGATCGCGAGCCTCGCCGGGGAGTTCGACCCGACGGAGTTCGAGAACGAGTACCGGCGCGAGCTGCGGGCGATGCTCGACGCGAAGCTCGCGGGCGAGACGATCACGGCACCGGAGCCGGTCGCCGAGGCGCCGATCGCGGATCTCCTCGAGGCGCTCAAGCGCAGCGTCGCCGAGGCGAAGGAGAAGGGCGGGGCACCAGAGAAGGCGAAGGCGAAGGCGAAGGCACCCACGCGGAGTCGCGCCCGGGCGACGAGCCGCAAGCCGGCGTAGGGCAGTGTCCCGGCGCGCGGCCCTGCTGGTCGTGGTTGCCGGAGCGATCGCCGTCGGCCCGGCGGCTGCGAGCGGGCGCGGGTCGAGCGAGGCCGCCGGCGAGCGCATCCAGGCGCGCCTGACCTACACGGAGACGGACAGGCCGGGACTGGTGGCCGGAGCCCGGCTGAAGATCACCGTAGACGGCCATACGCTGATGAACCGCCCGCTGCCCGGGTGCGCGCTCTGCTTCATCCGTGGCAATTCGCTACACATCAGCGATCTCGACGGCGACGCACGGGACGAGGTGGCGGTGACGCTGAAGACGACCGGCGCGCACTGCTGTGCGGTGCTCGACGTCTCCCGGCGCGTCGGGAGTCGCTTCGTCGGCGTGTCCCGGAGTTTTCGCGGCTGCGCACTCACGCTGCGCGACCTCGATCGGGACGGTCGCCTCGAGGTCGTCGCCTGCGACTATCGCTTCAACTCCCTCTTCACGAGCTACGCGGACTCGGTCACTCCGGGGCGCATCTGGGAGTTCGACCAGGGCTCCTTCCGGCTGGTGACGCGGCGCTTCGCCGCTCATGTGCGCGCCGACGCAGACGCAGCGTTCAAGGCGTATCGAAGGCTGCGAACGGAACGCCCGCGACGGGAAGTCCGCGGCGCGCTCGCCGCCTGGGCTGCCGACGAGTGCCTCCTCGGTGAGGCAGCACAGGTGTGGCCGCGCCTGAAGGCTGCGCGCAAGGCGGGTGAGCTCGTTGGGAGCGGAGGGCCGCAAGGCGCCGCCTACGTCAACGCCCTGCGCGCGCAGCTCGTCCGGCTCGGCTACCTGCCCGGAACGAGCGGCGCGGCCCGGGGGCCGCGCCAGAAGTCCGCGTAGCTCGTCGAGCTAGTGATGGATCAGCTCGGATGCGCCCATGGCGCGGAGCTGCGTCTCGAACAGGTACCGGTCGATCTTGCCGTGGTAGATCGGCACGCCTTCCTGGATGCAGAGGCGGATGATCTCCTGGCGGTCGATACCGAGCTCCCGCGAGAGCTCTTCTGGCGTCAAGTGGTTCGCCATGCCGGTCTCCTTTCGGCACGAAAAAACCCGCCGGCGCAAAGCGCTTCGACGGGTTAGGTCGTACCTCCGTTTGTGTTCTCGACGGGAATCAAGAGGCCCGCCCTCCTCGAATGCTCATCTCCCCGCAGGATAACGCGCCTTCCGGACGCTGGCAAAGAATCACGTGCCAGGGGGACTAGGGCATCCCTAGTTCGAGGGATGCCGGGGATGTCCCTGGCGCGCGGGCGAGGCCGCGAGTCGTAGCGTCGTTGCTACATCGAACGACCTGGAGGAGACGGAAATGCAGCCTCACCCCGAGATCCGCAGGATGCTGGCAAACCAACGCGCGAACGAGCTCCGGGGCGCTGCCGCACAGCCTTTCCGGTGGCCCCGGCTCGGGCTCGGCGGACGCTCGAGCGAGGTCGCCTCGCGGGTCGCGGCCGAGCTCGCCGGGCTCCGCGGCCGGCGGAGGGAAGCCGGCGCACGCGAGGCACTGGAGGTCTAGACCGGGCTCTCGACCTCGAGGAACTCCCACTCGAGGTCGAAGCGCTCGGCCAGGCGGCGGGTCACGGCCTGGATGCCCCGCCGCTCGGTGGCGTAGTGGCCGCCCGCGACGAAGTGGACGCCGAGCTCTCTCGCCGAGGCGTGCGCCGGCTCCGTCGGCTCGCCGGTCAGGAAGAGCTCGAAGCCGGCCGCGGCGGCTTGGACGAGGAAGCCGCCGCCTCCGCCGCTCATGATCGCGACCCGCTGCACGGTGGGTGGGCCGAAGGCGAACGCAAGCGGCTTGCGCTCGAGGACGGCTTCGATCCGCGCCAGGAAGGCCTCGATCGGGAGCGGCGCGGAGAGCCGGCCGCCGACCCCGTGCGTCTCGAACGGCGCCTCGATCTCCACCTCGAGCAGCGCCGCAAGCTGGGCGCTGTCCGAGAGCTCCGGGTGGGCGTCGAGCGCCAGGTGGTAGGCGGCGAGCGAGATGTCGTGCGCGAAGAGCGTCTCGAGGCGCCCGCGCATGCGCGCGTCGATCCGCTGCGGCTCGTTCCGCCAGAAGATCCCGTGATGGACGAGCACGAGCTCCGCGCCCGCCGCCGCGGCGCGTTCGAACAGCTCCCGCGACGCGGACACGCCGCACGCGATCTTCCGCACCTCGGCGGAGCCGACGACCTGCAGGCCCATGTCCCCGTAGTCGGGATGACGGTCGAGCTCGAGCAGCGCGTCGGCGAAGGCGATGATCTCGTCGCGGCTCGCCACGCGCTGGATTCTACGACTCCGTCGTCTCGGTCTCCTTCGGGCCGCCGAGGAACTGCACGCGATCCGCCACGACCTCGACGGCGGTGCGCCGCTTGCCGTCGGCGTCGTCCCACGAGCGGCTGCGCAGCTTGCCGTCGATCGCGACCTGGCGGCCGCGGCTCAGATACTGGCCGCAGAGCTCCGCCTGCTTGTTCCAGGTCGAGACGCGGAAGAAGTCCGCGGTCGTGGCGTTCGGGCCCGGGCGGTCGACGGCGAGCAGGAAGCTCGCGACCTTGCGTTCCTCGTCGAGCTCCTTCAGCTCGACGTCCGTGGCGAGATTTCCGATCAGCGCGACGCAGTTCATGCTTGGCTCCTCCTTCGGGATGTGGCCCCGACGCTAGCCCGGAGAAACGCACGGAACTGCACCGAAAGTGCACCGACTCGTGGTGGGGTAACCTTCCTGCGCCTCGGGGTGTGGCGCAGCCTGGTAGCGCGCTCCGTTCGGGTCGGAGAGGTCCCCAGTTCGAATCTGGGCACCCCGATAGGTG
>JAWVDX010000250.1:0-7413 GCA_033857015.1 Gaiellaceae bacterium | reverse complement strand
CGAGGCGAAGGCGCTCGCGAACGTGCTTCAGACGGGCGCGCTGCCGGTGGACTTCACCGTGCTCGAGCAGCGCCAGATCTCGGCCACGCTCGGCAAGGACTCGCTGCGCCAGGCCTGGATCGCGGCCATCGGCGGCCTGGTCGCGGTCGCGGCCTTCCTGCTCCTCTTCTACCGCTTCCTCGGCCTCGTCGCAGTCCTCGGGCTGGCGATCTACGTCGCGTTCCTCTACGGCGCGATCCTCCTGCTGAACGTCACGATGACGCTGCCGGGCTTCGCCGGGATGATCCTCACGATCGGCGTCGCCGCCGACTCCAACGTCGTCATCTTCGAACGCATCAAGGAAGAGGTGCGCGCCGGGAAGTCCGTGCGCGCGGCGATCGCCGCCGGCTACGCGAAGGGCTTCCACACGATCGTCGACGCGAACGTGGTCACGGGGATCACGGCGCTCGTCCTCTTCGGCGTCGCGACCTCCGGGGTGAAGGGCTTCGCGCTGATGCTGCTCGTCGGCACCGTGCTCTCGCTCGTCACGGCGGTCGCCGCGACCCGCGCGATGCTCGGGCTGCTCGCCGGGTTCACCTGGTTCAGCAATCCGCGCTTCATGGGCGCGCAGGGTCAGCAGGGGGCGAAGTGGCTGCAGATCGACTTCATGCGCCGCCGCAACACGTGGTTCGCGATCTCCGGGGTGATCATGGTCGTCGGCTTCGGCTCGCTGATCACGCGCGGCCTCAACCTGGGGATCGACTTCAAGAGCGGCACGCAGCTCGAGTTCAAGACGACGAAGCCGCACACGGTCTCCGACGTCGAGGCCGTGGTCAAGCCGTTCAACTTCAAGGATGCCCCGATCCAGGGTCTCGGAGCGGCGACGAACGGCAACCAGTACCGCGAGTTCCAGATCCGCACCGAGGCGCTCGGGGTGAACAAGGTCGTCATCAACGGCAAGACGGTCGACGATCCGCGCCTTGCCGAGCTGAAGAGCGGGCTCCAGTCGAAGGTGAACGCGCTGCAGCCGCAGGTCACCACCGTGTCGTCGTCCTTCGGCCAGCAGATCGCGAACGACGCGCTGCTCGCGATCTTCGTGTCGCTGACGCTGATCGTGGCCTACATCTGGATGCGCTTCGACCTCAAGTTCGCGGGGCCGGTCATCGCGGCGCTGCTCCACGACATCGTCATCACCGTCGGCGTCTACTCGGTGACCGGCCGTGTCGTCACGACGGCCACGGTCGCCGCGGTGCTGACCGTGCTCGGGTACTCGATCTACGACACGATCATCATCTTCGACCGCGTGCGCGAGAACATCCCGCTGATGCGCCGCGCCTCGTTCGCCACGCTCGCGAACGTGTCGCTGTGGGAGACGATCCGCCGCTCCCTGGCGACCACGTTCATCACGCTGCTGCCGGTCGGAGCGCTGTTCTTCTTCGGCGGGACGACGCTCAAGGACTTCGCCTTCGCGCTGCTCGTCGGGATCACCTCTGGCGCGTACTCGTCGATCTTCATCGCGGCGCCGCTTCTGACGGTCTGGAAGGAGCGCGAGCCGGAGTACGCGCGGCGGAAGGCGCAGGAGGAGGAAGCGCGGCGGGCCGCAGGCTCGAATGGCGGCACGGATGCGCTGGACGACAAGGCGCTCGAGGACGCAGAGCAGGCCGCTGCCGACGAGCCGTCGCCCGAGCCGATCGCCGCACTCTCCCCGTCCCCGGACAGCGTGCGCCTCGAGAAGCGGCGCCAGCGACGGAAGTCGAGACCCCATGGCCGACCGCGCTGACGATCCCTCCGCGCGCGGAGCGCTCGAGCAGCTCCTGCTCGCCGGCTTCGGCGGGCTCGCGCTGACCGCCGAGCGCCTCGAGAGTCTCGCGAGTGCGATCGCCGAGCGCAGCGGGATCGCTCCCAGCGAGGCGAAGCAGGTCATCGAGGACCAGCTCGGGCGCTGGCGTGGGGACGCGGGACGGTTCGCCGACCGCGCCGCCCAGATCGGCCGCGAGCTCGGCCTGGCGAGCCGCGAAGAGGTCGAGGAGCTCCGCCTCCAGGTCGCGCAGCTCGAGCACCGCCTACGCCTGCTCGAGCGCGACTAGACCCGCCTCCGCTGGCGGCTGGCACACTCCAGGCGTGTCGGCCACCCACTCCAAGCGCGAGAACTTCGGCCGGATCACCGAGATCGTCCAGGCGGCGGCCCGGCACGGGTTCGGCTACTTCATCGAAAGCCACCGGCTCGGCGACCTGATCCTGGGACGCGAGCACCTCACGCTCGACCCGCCTGGACGCCGCGGCGTCCACCTGCGCGAGCTCCTCGAGGAGCTGGGCCCGACCTTCGTGAAGTTCGGCCAGCTGCTCTCGATGCGCCCCGACGTGCTGCCGCCGGACGTGATCGCGGAGCTGCGGCTCCTGCAGGCCGACGTGCGCCCGATCCCGTTCGAGCAGGTGGAGCAGGTCATCGAGGAGGAGCTCGGCCTCGCTCCGGGGCGGCTCTTCCTCGAGCTCGACCCGGAGCCGATCGCGGCCGCCTCGATCGGCCAGGTGCACCGTGCGCTGCTCCCCAACGGGGAGGCGGTCGTCGTCAAGGTGCAGCGGCCCGGCGCGGCGCGGCAGATCGAGGCCGACCTGGCGCTCCTTTACCAGCTGGCGCGGCTCCTGCGCGAGCGCGTGCGCGCGCTCGACTTCGTCGACACGCGCGCGCTCGTCGACGAGTTCGCGCGCGGCATCCGCGCCGAGCTCGACTACCGCCTCGAGGGGCGAAACTGCGACGCCATGCGGCGCAGCTTCGCCGGGGAGGAGCGGGTCAGCGTCCCGAAGGTCTACTGGAGCTACTCCGCGGGACGGGTGCTCACGCTCGAGCACCTCGACGGCGTCACGCTCGCCGAGGTCGGCGGCCTCGACCTGGGGTCGGAGCAGCGCGCCGAGTTGGCGCGCCTCGTCGCCGAGACGTGGATGGCCATGATCTTCCGCCACGGGATCTTCCACGGCGACCCGCACCCGGCGAACATCCTCGTCCAGAAGGAGGGCGCGGCGATCGGCCTGGTCGACTTCGGCCTCGTCGGGCGCCTGGACGAGAGCGACCTCGACCGGCTCACCGGCTTCCTGCTGGACATCTCGGCGGGACGGATCGAGGAGCTTCCGCGGCGCCTCCACGCGCTCGGTGTCCGCTTCCCGCGCGACCAGGAAGAGGCGCTCGCGAGCGACCTGCGCGCGCTGTACGAGCGCTACGAGTCGGCAACGCTCTCGGAGATCGACCCGCAGCAGGCCGTGCGCGAGACGTTCGCGGTCATCTTCCGCAACCACCTCGAGCTGCCGACCCGCTTCGTGATCCTCGACAAGGCGATCGCCACGCTGGCCGCGGTCGGCGTCGAGGTCTACCCTGAGTTCAACGTCTTCGAGGTGGCGCGTCCCTACGCGCGCGGCCTGCTTCTGGAGCGCTTCAGCCCCGACCGGCTGGCGCGCAGCGCGCGCAGTGAGCTGGCGGGCTTTGCCCGCATCGCGCGCGACATGCCCTATCAGCTGCACGACGTCCTCGAGGAGATGCGCGACGGGCAGATGGAGGTCGGCTTCGTCCACAAGGGACTGGACGAGTTCATGCTGCGGATCACGATCGCCTTCAACCGGCTCGTCGTCGCGCTGGTCGTGGCCGGCGGGCTGATCGGCTCGAGCCTGATCGGGATCTTCGCGAAGCAGGGGCCGCACCTGCTGGGCGTGAACGTCATCTCGCTGATCTGCTTCTTCATCTCCGCGGTGCTCGGCGTGTGGCTGCTCACGGGCGTCGTCCGCTCGGGCCGGTTGTAGCGTCTCGCGTAGCCCTGTCCGTTCCGCCCAGATGGGGAGCAGATGTCGCAAAGATGCTGCAAATCCGCTCGCAACGGACACTAGGCGCGCTCGCGAAGTGCGCTTAGGGTCTCACCCCATGACGATCGTCCTGCCCGAGCCGCCTATCGTGCGGCACCTGGCGGAGCTCCGGCTCTTCCCGGTCTCCTCGCCGGAGCGGATCGAGGTCGGCGAGCTGACGATCGACCTCCACGCGCGGCGGGTCGAGGTGCTCGGCCGGCGGGTCTCGCTCGCGCCCAAGGAGTACGAGCTGCTCCTCGCCCTCGCCGCCGCGCCCACCCGCGTGTTCCGCAAGGCGGAGCTCCTGCGCAGCGTGTGGGGCTTCCACTCGCTGTCGCGCACCCGCACCCTCGATGCGCACGCGTGCCGGCTGCGCCGGAAGCTCGCGGGCGACGATCCGGCGCGCTACGTCGTCAACGAGTGGGGATACGGCTACAGCTTGATCGACTGAGGCAACGAGCCCTCGAGCTCGAGCAGGAAGCGCTTCGTGTCGAGCCCACCCGCATAGCCGACGAGGCTCCCGTTCGCGCCGACGACGCGGTGGCAGGGGAGGACGATCGGGAGGACGTTGCGGTTCATCGTCATGCCCACCGCGCGGGCGGCCTTCGGGTTGCCGGCGCGCCGCGCGAGCTCCCCGTAGCTCACGACCTCGCCGTACGGGACACGGCCGAGCTCGACGAGCACCCGGCCCGTGAACCCCGAGCCGCGGACGTCGAGCGGCAGGTCGAAGGCGCGCCGCTTCCCCTCGAAGTAGGCGTCGAGCTCGCGCTGGGCGCCGCGCAGCGGCTCGCTCGAGCGCAGGACGCGCGGCCCGTAGAGGCGGGCGAGCCGCTCGAGCGCCTCCTCGGGGTCGGGGCGGAAGTTGATCTGGCACAGCCCCTGCGGCGTCGCCGCGAGGAGCAGCGGGCCGATGGGCGAGTCCATCACGTCGAAGGCTGCGTCGAGCAGTCCCTCCGCCGCGGCGGCGGCCCGGAGCCGCGCATCGAGGGCGTCGCTGATCATGAGAGCTCCTTTCGTAGACGGCGGACGCCCGAGGAGGCAGCCTGCCGGGCGGCCTCGCCGGACGAGCCGAGCGCGGCGCCGATCGTGTCGTAGTCCAGGTCGTAGGCGTAGCGCAGCACGACAGCCGCCCGTTCCTTCGCCGGCAGCTGCCCCGCGAGCTCGGCGAGCTGCTCGTAGCCGGCGGGCTCCTCGGTGCGGGCGACCGGCTCCGGGGCTGCGGCGCTGTCGACGGTTTGGGCGCGGCGCAGCTCGTCGAGCGCGACGTTGCGGGCGATCGCGAGCAGCCACGCGCGCAGGTTGTCCGCGTGGGCGAGCCGGTCGTAGGCGCGGAGCGCGCGCAGGAACGTCTCCTGGAAGGCGTCGTCGGCGCGCTCCCGGCCGAGCAGGCGGCGGAGCGAGGCGTGCACGTCCTCGCGGTGCGCCAGGTAGAGGCGCTCGAACGGCGGCAAAGTCATCGCGCCCATCCGGTGCCCCTTCGACGAATCCATTCCGGGCTCTGGCCCGCTATCACGCTGCGCCATGCGTCCCCCTCGCCCACCGGCAAGGCCACCAGCCTTGCCGGTGGGCGAGTGCCACGCCTGGCTTGGTGCTAGCGACCCAGAACCGGGACTGTATTCGCCGAATGGACACTGCTGTCTCAACGAGGCACCAGTCGGATCTGTGAGATTTCAACTATGAAGGTCGCCGTCGTCGGTCACGTGGAGTGGACGGAGTTCGTTCAGATCGAGCGCGTGCCGCACCAGGGCGAGATCGCCCACGCGCGCAAGACGTTCACCGAGCCGGCGGGCGGCGGGGCGGTGGCGGCGGCGCAGCTGGCTGCGCTCGCGGGCGAGGCGACGCTCTTCACGGCGCTCTCCGCGGACGAGCTCGGGCAGCGCTCCCGCGCGCGGCTGCCGGAGCTCGGGATCCGCCTGCACGCGTCGACCCTCGCCGAGCCACAGCGCCGCGGCTTCACCTACCTGGACGATGCAGGCGAGCGCACCATCACGGTCATCGGCGAGCGCCTCGGGCCGAGCGGGGAGGACCGGAGCCTGCCCTGGGACGAGCTGGCGGATGCCGACGCCGTCTACTTCGTCAGCGGTGATGCGGCAGCGCTCCTTGCCGCGCGGCAGGCGCGGGCCCTCGTCGCGACCGCCCGCTCGCTCCAGATCCTGCGCGAGGTCGGGGTGCAGGTCGACGCGCTCGTCGGGAGCGCCGGCGACCCCGGGGAGCGCTACGTCGAGGGCGACCTCGACCCGGCGCCGCGCTTCGTCGTGCGCACCGAGGGCGCCGCGGGCGGCGTCATCGAGCCTGGCGGCGTGCGCTGGGCTCCGGCGCCGCTCCCCGGGCGGGTCGCGGACGCCTACGGCTGCGGCGACTGCTTTGCCGCAGGCATCGCGTACGGGCTGGGCGCAGGTCTCGGGATCGAGAGCGCCGTCGCGCTCGGCGCGCGCTGCGGGGCGACCGTCCTGACCGGCCACGGCCCGTACGGCGTTCTCCTCAGCGCGGCCGAGTAGCTCGGCAAGCTAGTGCTCTACTGCTGCGACTGTGACTGACCGTGCCCGCCCTGGGGGGACGTCACGGCCTCGCCCCAGAACTTGCCCCCGAACGAGGCAAGGAAGAGCGCGAGGGCTACTACGAGGAATGCGATGCGGCTTCGTCTCATGGCGGGGAGGTTACGACGCAGCGGCGTTGGATCCCATGCACAAAAGGGGGATTCGACGCGTCTGCCCGGGGGATTCTTGAGCAGTTCTTGAGCTTCAGCGGGCCCTCACGCGACGACCGTTAGGATGGCTCGCCGCATGCTGGACCCGACGCGCGCACAGGCATTTTCCGACGAGTGGTACGCCGCCTGGAACGCCCGCGACCTCGAGCGGGTGCTAGCTCACTGGGCTGAGGACGCCGTCTTCACGAGCCCGCTCGCCGCGAAGCTCATCCCGGAGTCCGGCGGAACCGTGACGGGAAAGGACGCCCTGCGCGAGTACTGGCGGCGCGGCCTCGAGCTCAACCCCGACCTGCATTTCGAGCCGCGGGCGCTGCTCGTCGGCGACGAGAGCATCGTGCTCAGCTACACGAACCACCGCGGCCAGGAGTGTGCCGAGCTCCTCGTCCTCGGAGACGACGGGCTGGCGCACCGGGGTATCGCGCACTACGACGTCGAGACCGGCTAGGAGGGCTTGCCAAAACGCCGGCGGGCCGACCTGATCCCGGGGACGACGAGGATCGCAAGCAGGGCGCCACCAATCAGCCGTCCAGCCGTGTTGCCCATCACCAAGAAGGCGAATCCGATGGCGAGCACGATTGCCCCGCCAACGAGGTTTCTCCCCGCATCGAGGACTCGGAACAGGTCCTCAACCGGGTGTCGCTCGTCGTTCACCCGCGCAGTGTAAGACGACCGTGCGGCGAGCAGTACCGCCCGCGCTAGATCCGGCGGCGCTTCGTTCGCGCCCAAACCAGCGCCTCATCAGTGGGGCGCCCGTCCACGAAATGGGACAGATGGGTTGCCTTGTGGACCAAAGTGGTTTAAAGTGGGGCCCAGTGGTGATCGAGGAAGGCGCGCAGCGATGCTTCTTGGTGAGTACGAACACACAATCGACGACAAGAACCGGCTCACGCTTCCGGCCA
>JAWVDX010000249.1:0-5619 GCA_033857015.1 Gaiellaceae bacterium | reverse complement strand
AGCTGGGACGCGACGTGCAGCAGGCGCTCGACGGGGCGGCGCAGCTGGCGGCGCGGATCTACCCGCCGTTGCTCGCAGCCGGCGGCCTCGCCGCGGCGCTCCGCGCGGCGGCGCTCAGCGCGGGCATCCGGGTGTCCGTCGAGGTCGCGCCGGGCGCCGGCTACCCGCCCGAGCTGGCCGCGACCGTGTACCTGTGCTGTCTCGAGGCGCTCGAGCGCGTCGAGGCCGGGGCGCAGGCGACGGTCACGGTCCGGGAGGAGGATGAGGCGATCGCCTTCGAGGTCGTTGGGGCCTGCGCGGATGCGGCACTCGAGCAGCTGCGCGACCGGGTCGAGGCGCTCGGCGGCCGGCTGGCAAGCCCGCCGGAGCCGGGCCGCGTCGCGGGCTCGCTCCCGCTCTCGGGATGACGCTAGCCGCTCTCCGCCAGGTAGAGGATCACCGCGCTGACGCGCTTGTGGACCGTCGTCTCCCAGGTGAGCCCGAGCTTGAGGAAGATCGAGTGGATCACCTTCTCGACCGAGCGCTCGGTCAGGACGAGCACCTCGGCGATCGCCGCGTTGTTCTTGCCCTCGGCCATCCCGCGCAGCACGTCGCGCTCGCGGGGCGTCAGCTGGCTGAGCGGCGACTCCTCGGTGCGCGCGTTCTCCGCCACCAGCGCCTCCACGACCTTCGGGTCGATCATCGATCCGCCCTCGGCGACGGCGTGGATCGCGGCGACCAGCTGGTCGAGATCCCGCACCCTTTCCTTCAGGAGGTAGGCGCGCCGTGCGCTCCCGCCCTCGAGCAGCGCGAGCACGTAGCCCGGGCTCGCGTACTGGCTGAGCACGACGACGCCGAGCTCCGGGTGGGTCTCGCGCAGCTGCTTGGCGGCCTGGATGCCCTCGTCGGTGCCGCCCGGCGGCATGCGGATGTCGGTGACGACGACGTCCGGCCGCTCCGCGTCGACCGCAGCCAGGAGCGAGCCGAGGTCCCCGCACGCTGCCGCGACCTCGAGCTCCGGTCGCGTCTCGAGCAGCCGGCGGACGCCCTCGCGGACGAGATAGTGATCCTCGGCGAGCACCAGCCGGAGCGCCATGGGCAGAGGATACGCCGGTGACGCCTCCAGCTCCGGAGCCCCTCGTCCTGATCGTGGACGACAGCCAGAAGAACCTGAAGCTCGCGCGCGACGTGCTGCGCGCTGCCGGCTTTCGCACCCTCGAGGCCGCGACCGGCGCCGAGGGGATCGCGCTCGCCGCCGAGCACCTGCCGGACCTCGTCCTGATGGACATCCGCCTTCCGGACATGGACGGCGCGGACGCCGCGCGGACGCTCGGGGACGCGGCGCGAACGGCCTCGATCCCGGTCGTCGCGCTGAGCGCGCTCCCGCTCGGCGGCGAGGGCGACTTCCTGCGCGCAGCCGGGTTCGCCGGCTACCTCGCGAAGCCGATCAGCGTCCGCGAGCTCCCCGAGCAGGTGCGCCGCTACTGCGCGCCGGACGCTCCGTGATCGCTCCGGGTGCCAGCACCCCCTCCAGATGCAAGCGGGCACGGTTGGCGCCCGCGGCACGAGGCGTAGGCTGGTGACCATGCTGAGCGATCGCAAGCACGCCCGAGCTCGCCGTCTGCTCGCGCTCGGCCTGCCGCCGGCGCTCGGCGCCGTCTTCCTCGCTGTCGTGCTCACCGCCTGCGGGGGCTCGAGCGGCAGCAGCTCCGCCGCGCAGACCATCCGGCGGGTCGGCCTGATGCACGTCGGGACGGATCACATCCCGCCTTCCCGGGACTCGCTCGAGGCGCGGCTCAGGGAGCTCGGCTGGATCCCCGGCAAGAACATCAAGTTCATCTGGCGGAACCTCGGGCCGGGCGCCGCTCCCGCGCAGGCCCGGAAGTTCGTGCGCGATCGCGTGGACGTCATCGTCGCCTTCGAGGACCAGTCGATCGCCGCCGCCGAGATCGCGACCGCAGGAGCGAACGATCACATCCCCGTCGTCTTCCTCCACCCCTCCGACCCGGTGCGCGACGGCCTCGTGAAGAGCCTCTCGCACCCGGGCGGCAACCTGACGGGGGTCTTCGGCGCCCGCGACGTCGTCGCCAAGCAGCTCGAGCTCTACCAGCTCCTCGTGCCGCGGCTGCGCCGGGTGCTCACACTCGTCGACCCGGCCGACCCGGCGTCGGAGCGCCTCCTGCTCCAGTACCGGGCTGCCGCGGCACACCTGTCGCGACCGCTCGTGCTGGACATCCGGAAAGCGTCGAATGCGCGCGATCTCACCCGCGTCTTCGGAGCGCTGCGTCCCGGCGAGGTGGACGGTGCGTTCCTGCTGTCGCCGAGCCTCCGGCTCAACTTCTCGGCGTTGACGATCAAGCTCGCCGCGCGCGCCGGGCTCCCCGTCCAGGCGCACCGCAAGGAGTGGGTCGAGCAGGGAGCGCTCTTCTCGTACGGGACCGATCTCGGCCCCGTGGGACGGGAGGGCGCACGCTACGTCGACAGCGTCCTCAAGGGCACGCTGCCGGCCGACCTGCCCGTCGAGGAGGTGCCGACAGTCGAGTTCGCGATCAACCTCAAGACGGCCGCCAGGCTCGGCATCAAGGTGCCGCAGGACATGATCATCAGGGCGGACGAGGTCTACAGGTAGTCCGGCCACGAGGCGGCGAGCACGCACCGCGGAAGCACCCGCACGGCCGTTCCGCCGCCTGATCTGGAAGTACGCCGCGGTCGTCGTGACACTCGTTGCCGCGGCCATCGTCTCGGTCGGGCTCACCGAGCTCTACTTCTCCTATCACGACAGCAAGCGAGCTCTGACCCGGGTCGAGCGGGACAAGGCGTCCGCCGCCGCGGCGTCCATCGAGCAGCTGATGCAGGAGATCCTGCGCGAGGTCGACGCGGTCGCCCAACCGACGATCGAGAAGGGTGCGGCCGGGCTCGCCGAGCGGGAGCAGGACTTCCACCGCCTCCTCGGGCACGAGAAGCTCGTCAATCAGCTGAGCTACCTCGACGCGGCCGGGAGAGAGCAGGTCCGGACCTCCCCGCTGGAGACCGACCGCATCGGCAGCGGGATCGATCTCTCCGCGAGCGTCAAGTTCACGCGGGCCCGGGCGGAGCGGCGGTATCTCGGTGGCGTCTACTTCCATCGCGGCTCGCGGCCGTCCATGACGATCGCGGTGGCCGAGCGCAGGCCCGGGCGCGGCGTGGTGGTGGCCGAGATCGACCTGAGCCCCGTCCGCGACGTCGTCGACCGGGCGCGGGTCGGAACGGAGGGCTACGCCTACGCCGTCGACTCGCGCGGCGAGCTCGTGACCCATCCGGACATCAACCTCGTCCTGCGGCACACGAGCTTCGCGTCGCTTCCGCAGGTGCACTCGGCGCTGCAGGGGTCCTCCGACGCAGTCACCACCGGCCGCGATCCGCGTGGCACGAAGGTGCTGAGCGCGTTCGAGACGATCAAGCCGCTCGGCTGGCGGGTCTTCGTCGAGGAGCCGCTCAGCGAGGTGCTCGCCCCGCTCAAGGCGGCGATCTGGCGCACCGCGCTGCTCCTCGTCGCGTTCCTCCTCCTGGCGATCGCCACCAGCGTCATGCTCGCGCGCACGCTCGTCCGGCCCATCGAGTCGATCCAGGCAGCGGCGGCGAAGATCGGCTCCGGTGCCCTCGACCAGCGGATCGAGATCCCGAGCCACGACGAGCTGGGCGCGCTCGCCCAGGAGTTCAATCGCATGGCGGCGCAGCTCGAGGAGTCGTACTCGAACCTCGAGCAGAAGGTCGAGGAGCGAACCAGGGCTCTCGAGACGGCGCTCGCCGAGCTGGACGAGAAGGGGCGCGAGCTCGAGGCGGCGAGCCGCCACAAGTCGGAGTTCCTGGCGAACATGTCGCACGAGCTGCGGACGCCGCTGAACGCGATCCTCGGCTTCTCGCAGGTGCTGCGCGAGAGGCTCTTCGGCGACGTCAACCAGAAGCAGGAGGAGTACCTCGACGACATCCTCAGCTCGGCGCACGATCTGCTGGCGCTGATCAACGACATCCTCGACCTGTCCAAGGTCGAAGCGGGGCACATTGAGCTCGAGGTCGCGCCGTTCTCGCTGCGGGAGGCGCTCGAGCGTGGCCTCGTCATGGTACGCGAGCGGGCGACGAAGGACGGCGTCCAGATCGCGCTCACGGCGGCTCCGGACGTCGACGTCGTCACGGGCGACGAGCGCCGGATCAGGCAGGTCATCTTCAACCTCCTCTCGAACGCGGTGAAGTTCACGCCTGCCGGCGGGGCCGTCACGCTGAGCGCGGCGCAGGTCAACGGCGAGGTGCTGGTCTCCGTGGCCGACACCGGCCCCGGTATCGCCGTCGAGGATCAGGAGCGGATCTTCGAGGAGTTCCAGCAGACGGAGGCGGGAATCGCGCAGCGCGAGGGGACGGGCCTCGGCCTCGCGCTCTCGAAGCGGCTCGTCGAGCTCCACGGCGGCCGGATCTGGGTCGACAGCGAGCTCGGCCACGGGAGCACGTTCGTGTTCGCCCTGCCCGCGAGGGTGGGCTAGCCATGGCGGGCGAGCGGATCCTCGTGGTCGAGGACAACGAGAAGAATATGAAGCTGGTGCGCGACGTCCTCCAGGCGGCCGGCTATCGCACCCTCGAGGCGACGACGGGCGGGCGGGCGGTCGAGCTGGCGAGCGAGCACCAGCCGGAGCTCGTCCTCATGGACGTCCAGCTGCCGGACATCGACGGGGTCGAGGCCCTCGGCCTCCTGAGAGCGGGCGAGCGCACCGCCGCGATTCCCGTGCTCGCGCTGACCGCACAGGCGATGGGCGGCGACCGCGAGCGCTTCCTGGCGGCGGGCTTCGACGGCTACGTCTCCAAGCCGGTCGACATCGTCGAGCTCGTCGCCGTCGTGCGACAGCATTGCGCGGGGCCCGTGCCATGAGCGGCGACGGCGCCAGGATCCTCGTCGTCGACGACGTCCCCGCGAACGTGCGGCTGCTCGAGGCCGTGCTCTCGTCGCGCGGCTACGACGTCGTCTCGGCCACGGACGGGCGCACCGCGCTCGAGCTCGCGGCGTCGGCGCAGCCGGACCTCGTCCTGCTCGACGTCGTGATGCCGCAGCTCGACGGCTACGCGGTCTGCCGGCAGCTGCGCGAGCGCGAGGAGACGGCCGTCCTGCCCGTGATCATGCTCACCGCCAGTCTCGGGTCGGAGAAGACCAAGGGGATCGAGGCGGGCGCGGACGACTTCATCGCGAAGCCGTTCAACCACGACGAGCTGTTCGCGCGCGTCCGCTCCCTGCTCCGGATCAAGCGCTACCACGACACGATCAAGGCGCAGGCCGCCGAGCTGCTCGAGCTCAACCGGACGCTCGAGGAGCGCGTGCGGACGCAGGTCGAGGCGCTCGAGCGCTTCGGGCGCCTGCAGCGCTTCCTCTCGCCGCAGCTCGCCGACGCGATCGTCTCCTCCGGCGACGAGTCGCTGCTCGCCAGCCACCGCCGTCTCGTCGCGATGCTCTTCGCCGATCTCCGCGGCTGGACGAGCTTCGTCGAGGCGGTCGAGCCGGAGGAGCTGATGCGGGTGCTCGGCGAGTTCCACCAGACGATCGGGCGCCTCGTCAAGCGCTTCGACGCCACGGTCGGCTTCCTCGAAGGCGACGGCGTCCAGCTCTTCTTCAACGACCCG
>JAWVDX010000248.1:0-2884 GCA_033857015.1 Gaiellaceae bacterium | reverse complement strand
CTGAAAGACCGTGTTGACGTCGCGCTGGAACGGAGGCTTCCGCGCGACGTCGACGCCGGCGAGCTCGATCCGCCCCGCGTCGGGCCGCTCGAAGCCGGCGATCAGGCGCAGCGTCGTGGTCTTGCCGGAACCGGACGGCCCGAGGAGCGTGAAGAACTCGCCGCGCCGCACCTCCAGGTCGACGCTCTCGACCGCGACGACGCTGCCATAGGTCTTGCGCACGCCGGCGAGACGGACGTCCACCTCCGGCGTGCTCGCCCGGGGCTGCAGCTCAGGCCGCGTGGGCGTCGGCGTCGTCAAGCGCCTCCTCCAGGATGTCGAGGCCGCGCGCCAGCTCCGCGTCGGTGGCGACGAGCGGGGCGAGGATGCGGATCACGTTGCCGTAGAGCCCGCAGGCGAGGAGGACGAGCCCCTTCTCACGCGCCGCAGCCGTGATGGCGCCGGCGAGCGCCGGGCTCTCGTCCGCCAGCTCGAAGGCCAGCATCGGCCCGAGCCCGCGCACCTCGGCGATCGCCGGCCGGCCAGCGGCAAGCGCGTCGATGCGCGCGCGGATCGTCGTGCCCACCTGCTCGGCGCGCGCCCGGAACGCCTCCGTCGCGACCTCGTCGAGCACGACGGCGGCAGCCGCGCACGCAACGGGATTGCCGCCGAAGGTGCCGCCGAGGCCGCCGGGGCCGGGCGCGTCCATCAGCTCCGCGCGACCCGTCACGGCTGCGAGCGGGAGACCGCCCCCGAGCGCCTTCCCCGAGACGAGGAGATCCGGCTCGACGCCGTGGTGCTCGACCGCCCAGACGGTGCCGGTGCGCCCGACGCCGCTCTGCACCTCGTCCGCGACGAAGACGATCCCGTGCCGGTCGCAGAGCTCTCGCAACGCGTTCAGGAATTCGGGCGGCATGACGAGGAACCCGCCCTCCCCCTGCACCGGCTCGACGACGATGCAGGCGACCGAGGTCGGCGCGACGTCCTGCTTGAAGAGGAGCTCGAGGCCGTGGAGCGCGTCCTCGGTGCTGACCCCGCGCAGCGGATACGGGGCCGGCGCCCGGTACACCTCGGGCGTGAACGGGCCGAAGCCGAGCTTGTACGGCACGACCTTGCTGGTCATCGCGAGCGTCAGGCTCGTGCGGCCGTGGAAGGCGCGGTCGAAGACGATCACGCCGGGTCGTCCGGTCGCGGCGCGCGCGATCTTGACGGCGTTCTCCACCGCCTCGGCGCCCGAGTTCACGAGCAGGCTCTTCTGCTCGTCGCCCCGGCACGGGGAGAGCTCGGCCAGCCGCCTGCAGACCTCCACGTACGGCTCGTACATCCCGACCATGAAGCACTGGTGGAGGAAGCGGTCGACCTGCTCGTGGATCGCCGCGACCACCGCGGGGAAGCCGTGCCCGAGGTTCTGGCAGCCGATCCCGCCCGCGAAGTCGAGGTACTCGCGCCCCTCCGCGTCCCAGAGCCGCGCCCCCTCGGCGCGCGTGACGACGAGCGGCGAGGTCGAGATCCCGCGCGCGACGTAGCGCTCGCGCGCGGCGGCGACGTCGACGGCTGTCCCGGTGCTCGTGTCTCCCACCTCTTACCTGAGGTCGGCGACGATCTCGTTGGCGGCGCGGACGCCTTCTGAAGCGCCGCCTTCCATGTAGCCCTGGAAGTCCTGAGAGCAGTGCTCGCCCGCGAAGTGGATCGGCCCCTGGCGGACGCCCTCGTAGCCGGCGAACGTGTGGTACTGCCCGACCTTGAAGTACGAGTAGGAGCAGAGCAGGTTCGGGTCGAGGAACGGCGCCGAGAGCGTCGCCTTGCCGTTCCAGCGCTGCTTGAGCCCGGGGAATGCGACGTCCAGCTTCTTCAGGACGTCCGTCGCGTACGCCTGCACCTGCGCGTTCGCCGCGCTCGCATACGGCGTCGAGGGCTGGAACGAGCCGGCGACGTTGCCGCCCGAGTAGTCGACGAGGATCCCTGCCGCACCTGCCTGGCCGCGCGTCACGTCCCACGTGTTCTGGACGCCGAGATCGCTGAAGAGGCTCCCGCTCGAGAGGCCCCACGGCCCGCTCGTGTTCCAGTAGCGGCTCGAGAACTGGAGCTGGAGCTTCGCATTGCGCCCGGCGCCGAGCTGGGTGATCGCCGTCTTCTTGAGCGCGTCGAACCCGGCGCTCGCGTAGTCGAGGGTGCGCAGCACCGCGAACGGCAGCGCCAGGATCGCGTGGTCCGCGACGACGACCTGCGGCCGCCCGCCCGTGTCGAAGGTGAGGGCGACGGTGCCGTCGGCGTTCCGCGCGACGCTCTTCAGGCGGAAGCCGAGCCGGACGCTGCCACGCGGGAGGCTCGCGGCGATCGCCTCGGGCAGCTGCTGGTTGCCGCCGTCGATGTGGAAGCGCTCGTCGGAGGCGCCGAAGATGGAGAAGTTCCCCGGCGAGGCGGTATAGCCGAGCAGGTACACGAGGTTGAGCGCCGACTGGACGGTCGTCTCGGCGCCGTACTCCTCGTTGTAGGCGACGTCGAGGAGCAGTCCCAGGCGTGAGCCATGGCCGCCCGGCACGCGCGACTCGATCCAGTCGTACACGCTCATGCTGTCGAGCGCGACGCCGCCGGCGGTGCTCTGCCTGTAGGTGGTCGGGTAGCTCGCGTCCTGCACGTCGCGCTGCAGCGCCTGGTGCACGCGCTGGAAGTCCCGGTCCGCCTCCTGCTTCGGGTAGTAGCCGCCGAGGAAGTGGTAGGTGTCCTCGGAGCCGTTCGGCTGCGCGCCCAGGAGGTCGGTCGTCTTCAGGCCGAAGCGCTTGGCGAGCGTGAGGATCGTCTTGTGGCCGCTGTCGATCAGCTCGCCGCAGAACTCGCTGACCTGGCCGTTGTCCCAGTAGCCGCTGCGGTCGGAGTGCATGCGCCCGCCGACGCGCGCGGCGTC
>JAWVDX010000247.1:0-3190 GCA_033857015.1 Gaiellaceae bacterium | reverse complement strand
GCTGATCCACATCGACGACCAGGCCGTCCACAATGATGGGACCCGTGCGCAGCGGGGCGGGAGCTATCTGGCTCCTGCGAAGCGCGGCCTGGACGCGCGCTGCGAGCTCACGCATCCCGAACGGCTTCGCCAGGTAGTCGTCGGCGCCGATCTCGAGCGCGTGCACCTTGTCGTGCTCGCTACCCCGCGCGGAGATCACGATGATCGGAGTCATGATGCCCTCGGCTCGAGCGCGCTCGGTCACGGTCCACCCGTCGAGGCCCGGAAGCATGAGATCCACGACGGCGACATCCGGTCGCTCGAAGCGGAGCTTGCGGAGACCGCGTTCGCCATCCTGCGCCCACTCGACATCGAGTCCGTCGTGGCGCAGGTGCGCGCTGATCGAACGCGCGATCACCTCGTCGTCCTCGATCACCAACACTGATGTCATCGGCTGGCTCCTTCTGGGGGTGCGACCAGCCTAGGTGCCTCCGGGTGACATGACGGGTAGCTGACGGTGACGTTTTGGAGAAGGTGCGGTGAAGAGACCGCGACGAGTCACGAGTGACCTCGAGGCCGAACCTCCGGCGCTACCAGGCGCACCAGCCATCTCTTGATGCCGGCGCTCAGCCGGAGCCGGGCTCGCGCTCCGGGTGGGACGCGTCGGTGAACTCGCGCAGTTCGCCCGTTGCGACGTACCACGCCTGCTCACCGATATCGACGGCGTTGTCAGCCACCCGCTCGAGCGCACGCGCAGCCAGAACCATGCGGATGCCCCAGGCCCTCTGTGCTCGATCCCCCGCGAGGTCGAGGACGCGCTCGCCGACGAGGGCGTTCAGGTCATCCATGAGCTTGTCGAGCGTGACGAGCTCGAGCGCTCGATGAGGGTCCCGGCGTGCGAGGCAGTCGGCCGCCACCTCGAGCATGCGCTCCGCGCGCCCGCCCATCTCGCGCAAGAGGTCGCGGATCTCTTCCGAGCCGGACACGGGCGCGGACTCCGCGAGAACCAGCTGGGCGATCGTCACACACTGATCGGCCATGCGCTCGAGGTTTCGCCCGACGCGCGTCGACGCGAGCATCAGTCCCATGTCACGCGGTGAGACAACCCGACCGACGAGAAGGATCTCGGCGTCGCGATCGAGCGTGACACAGCGGCTATCGATCTCGTCGTCCGCCGCGATGATGCGCTGTGCAGCCGAACTGTCAGCCGAGCTGAGCGCTTCTATCGCGTCGCGCAGCGAGATTCGGACGAGCGCGATGATCGCAGCCAGCTGCTCGTCGACCCAGCCTGGCTCCACATGGGTAGCCACCCGTTCCGGTCAGCCGAAGCGGCCGGATACGTATGCTTCCGTGACCGGCATGGTGGGCTGCGAGAAGACCTCGCTCGTCGGGCCGGCTTCCACGAGCTCGCCTGGCTGGCCAGCTTCCAGGATGGTCATGAAGGCGGTGGTGTCGGAGATCCGCGACGCCTGCTGCATGTTGTGCGTGACGATCACGATGGTGAAGCGGTCGCGCAGCGTGTGAATCGTCTCCTCGATCTTCGCAGTAGAGATCGGATCGAGTGCAGAACACGGCTCGTCCATCAGCACGATCTCCGGTTCGACCGCCAGTGCGCGCGCGATGCAGAGCCGCTGCTGCTGGCCGCCGGAGAGGCTGCCTCCCAACGCTCCCAGCCGATCCTTGACCTCGGCCCACAGATCCGCGCGTCGCAGGGCCTGCTCGACCAGATCGTCGTTGTTTCGGCGACGGGTCCGACTGGACGTCAGGCGCATGCCGGCGGCGACATTGTCGTAGATCGACATGGTCGGAAACGGGTTCGGCCGCTGGAAGACCATCCCCACACGCCGGCGGACGAGCACAGGATCGATCTGGCGACCGTAGATGTCGACGCCGTCGAGCCTCACCTCGCCGTCGACGAATGCGCCGGGTGCGGTCATGTGCATCGCGTTGAGGCATCGCAGCAGCGTCGACTTTCCGCAACCGGACGGCCCGATGAGTGCTGTCACCTTGTTCGGCTCGATCGCGAGGTTGATTCCCGAGATCACGACCTTTTCGCCGAACCCTGCGCGGAGGTCGGCGATGTCCATGCGGCGGCCTTCCATCGGCTCGCGCGCCGCCGTGTCCAACCCATCCGTACGATCGGCCGTCGTGGCATCAGCGTGGCTGTCGGTCGAGCCGTTGAGCACGGGGAGCCTTTCGTGTTTCGTCGTCATCGCCGGACCGCCGCGTTACGAGCGACAAGCCTGGCGACGATTGTCAGGAGGAGAACGATCGCTATCAGGACGAGTGCGCCCGCCCACGCCCTCTGCTGGCCGGCAACAAAGCCGCCGGTCGCGCTACCGAAAATCTGGAGCGAGAGTGTAGACATGCGCTGGCCGGGATCCGTCTGCATGAACAGATCGTTTCCGAGGGTGGTCAGGAGCAGCGGAGCCGTCTCGCCCATCGCGCGCGCGCCGGCGAGCCTGACTCCCGTGATGATCCCCGCTCGCGCGGTCGGGAGGAGGACAGAGAGGACTGTGCGTGCCCGCGTGACGCCCAGCGCCAGGCTCGCCTCGCTGAGCTCGCGCGGGACGAGCCGCAGCATCTCATCCGTGGCTCGCACGATCAGCGGCAGCATGACCAGCGCGAGCGCGAATCCGCCCGCGTAGCCGGAGAACCCGAAATTGATGACCCACAGCGCGTAGATGAACGCTCCGGTCACGATCGTCGGGATGCCGAGCATGACGTCCGTGCAGAGTCGGAGCACGCTGCCGAGGCGGCCTGATCCGAACTGATGCAGGTAGATCGCGCCAGCGATGCCGATCGGCACGGCGAGCACGGTGGCGAGCCCTACGATGATGAGGCTGCCGACGATCCCGTTTTCAAAGCCCCCGCCCGAGTCCGAGGGATTTCCCGGCGGCGTCTTCGTGAGGAACGACCAGTTGACGGCGCCGAGTCCCTTGAGCGCGACGTAGCCGAGGATCCAGAGGAGCAGCGCTCCGACTGCGGCCATGACGACGGTCAGCGCGATCGTCATCCCGCGATCTGTGCGATGCCGCCGCCGTAGGTCGGAGTCGAACTCGCCGCTCGCGAAGATGGATTGAGGTTGTGTGGCCATTGCGCGACGCGATCGTGCTGCTGATGCGGGAGACGATGAGCTTGCCGACCAGGCTCACGATCACGGTGATCACGAGCAGCACCGTTGCAACGACGAAGAGCGCGTCGAGGTGGA
>JAWVDX010000246.1:0-3289 GCA_033857015.1 Gaiellaceae bacterium | reverse complement strand
CGCAAGCGCCACGAGGGCGCGGCGAGCATGAAGCATGAGCTCTCCTAAAAAGGGTTGGGGGGGACTTCGGGGGGAACAGGCTCACCCTAGTTGAATGCGGGCAAACGTCAAACCGGACGCGGAGCGGCGGCGCGGAGCGCCTCCAGAAGCACCGGGTCGACCGCCTCGATCCCGTCCAGGCGCTCCTCGAGGTTCTCGGTGCCGGCCCACTCGCGCAGCGCTTCCGGCAGGGCTCCGTCGTAGCCCAGGTCGGCCAGTCGCCCGACCAGCTCCGCCTCGAGCGAGGGGTCGACGCTGAGCCAGTCCTCCCTCGGCGTCTTGCCGAAGATCCGCCGCTGGATCTCGTAGAGGCGGCTCAGCTCGACGAGCGGTTGCGCGTGGTCGTCGACGCGAAGATCGACGACCGTGTCGGTGAGCCCCGCGTAGCCGCCGTTGCGCTCGACGACGAGGAGCGCGGCCGACTGCTGCCCCCGCCGGTCGCCGCCGGCGAGCTGCGCGGCCGCGAGCGCCTCGAGCAGCAGCTCCGCGAGCGGGGCGCCGCCGCCGGCCTCGAACGAGGCGGCGAGCGCGTCCACCGTCTCCCCCGAGACGAGGAGGTTCCCCTGCGCGGCGTAGCAGTGTCCCGTCCGGCCCCCGGCCCAGTCCATGCACTCGCTCCCGGTGAACGAGGCGCTGCGTCCCTGGCCGTCGACGACACCGAGCTGGCGCTCGGCGCGTCCGTCGTCCGCGGCCGTGAGCTGCGCGGCGACCTCCTCCGCGCTCGCGCCATTGCGGAGCAGCGCGAGCCCGTCGGGCCCGTAGGTCGGGTTCGCGTACGCCTGCGTCGCGATGGCGCCTACGCCCGGCGCGGCCCAGGGGACGAGCGAGCCGACCGCCAGGAACTTCGACGCGGTCGCCACGCCCCACTGGCCCGCCTCGAGATCGCAGGCGACGAGGGAGTAGGTCACAGCGCGATCGCCTCGCCGGGCTCCGGCGCCAGCACCTCGACCCCCAGCGCATGCCGGCGCAGCTCCTCCGGCGTGCCGGCGAGCAGCGGGAACGTCGCGTAGTGGCAGGGGACACAGCGCGTGACGCCGATCAGCTCGAGCGCGACCGCAGCCTCCTCCGGGCCCATCGTGAAGTGCCCGCCGATCGGCAGCACCGCCAGGTCGGGGCTGTGGAGGCGGGCGATCAGCTGCATGTCCAGGAAGGCGCAGGTGTCGCCGGTGAAGTAGATCGTGAAGCCGTCCTCGAGGCGCATCACCAGCCCGCCCGCGCCACCGAGATAGGTCAGGTCGTCGGCGCCGTTGGAGTGGCGCGCGTCGACGAAGCTGATGCGGACCCCGTCGATCTCGCGCGAGCCGCCGAGCCCGAGGCCGGGGAGGTCGAATTCGACGCCGCTCTTGTCCGACAGCCACTTGGTGAGCTCGACGCCTGCGACGACCGGCGGCCGGTGCTCCTTGATGAGCTCGGGGACGCCGCCGACATGGTCGGAGTGGCCGTGCGTGAGGGCGATGACGTCGATGCGCTCGGGGATCGCCTCGCTCTCCGGGCAGAGCGGGTTGCCGAGCCACGGGTCGACGTAGATGCGCTTCCCGCCCGGGGTGTCGAGGCGGAACGCGGAGTGACCGAGCCAGGTGAGCGTTCCTGCCATAGAGCCTCCCTTTCGTCCTGGCGGAGCGTAACGAAGGAGCACCTACCCGGGCCGCGAACTCTCGACCCATGCTCGCGAAAGCCGCTGCCATCACGCTTACGCTCGGAGCCGCGCTTGCGGATTCAGGCGGTGCGCACGCAGCGGCGTTCTACCTCCTGCTCGGCGCCGTGCCGGCGGCCTCGGTCGCGGCGCTCGCAGCGCTCGGCGACCTCGTCGAGGACGGTCTCCCGTTGCGCCCGACCGAGCTGCTGCAGACGGTGCTCTCCGGGCTCGTGATGGTGCTGGTGATCGTGACGACCGCCGCACGCTCGACGGCGCTGCTGAGCGGCCAGGTGCCCCGGGTCGCCGTGTCGGCGCTCGTGGGCTGCCTCGTCCTCTACGGGCTCCAGGCCGTGGTGTCGGCCGTCGCCGACCTGCACCGGCGGCGTGTTCCGAGACGCGTGCCGGCGCGCGCGGACCGCCCGATGCGCCGCGCCGCCTAGGACTAGAAGGGCAGGAACGCCGTGGCGTGGCGCGCGACGTCGGCGACCGGGCCGACGGCGACGAACGTGCCGAGCGTGACGGCGACGCAGGCGAAGACTGCCGTGCCGAGCAGCTGCTCCTCCGGCGGTGAGCCGCCGGCGACCTGGAGCTCGAGCGCGCTGCGCATGTACAGCGAGCGGACGAGCGCGAGGTAGTACACGAGGCTGACCATCGTGGCGACGACGCCGACGACGACGAGCCAGCTCCAGCCGCGGTCGACCGCCGCCGAGAAGACGTAGATCTTCCCCCAGAAGCCACCCGTGAGCGGGAAGCCCGCGAAGCCGATGAGGAACAGCCAGAACGACAGCCCGAGGAGGGGCCGCTCCCAGCCGAAGCCGGCGAGGTTGTCGATCGTCACGGGCTGGCCGAGCTCCCGCTCGCGCGCGGCGACGATTGCGAAGGAGCCGAGCGACATCGCGCTGTACGGCACCAGGTAGAAGAGCAGCGCCCGCGCGCCGAGGCTGTTGTTCGCCGCGACGGCGATGAGCAGGAAGCCGGCGTGCGAGACCGAGGAGTAGGCGAGCAGCCGCTTCACGTTCCGCTGCGCGAGCGCGCCGAGGTTGCCGATCACGAGCGAGGCGCAGGCCAGCACGGCGACCGCGACCGTCCAGAGGTGCGCCTCCTGCGGGAACGCCGTGACGAGCAGGCGCAGCGTCAGGAGCAGCGCCGCCACCTTCGTCGCCGAGGACATGAAGCCGGTGATCGAGGTCGGGGCGCCCTCGTAGACGTCGGGCGTCCACATGTGGAACGGCGCCGCCGAGGCCTTGAACCCGAGCCCGACGAGGATCATCGCCAGGCCGACGACGAGCAGCGCATCGTGGCTGTGCGCCGAGGCGGCGATGTCCGCGAAGCCGAGCTTGCCCGTCGCGCCGTAGACGAGCGCCGAGCCGAAGAGCAGGATCGCCGAGCCGAAGCCGCCGGTCACGAGGTACTTGAGGCCGGCCTCGAGGCCGCCGGGGTTGTCGCTGTCGATCGCGCAGAGGACGTAGAGGCAGATCGAGAACCACTCGAGCGCGAGGAACAGCGTCATCAGATTGGCCGACCCGACGAAGAAGATCATCCCGGCGCCGGCGGTCGCGAGCAGCGCGTAGTACTCGGCCACGTGGTCGTCGCGCATCCGGTCCCTGGCGGCGA
>JAWVDX010000245.1:0-3337 GCA_033857015.1 Gaiellaceae bacterium | reverse complement strand
CTCGCGCGGTCGGTCGACATCCCGTTCAAGAACAGCGACGGATCGGACGTCCAGCTGACCTACAACGCCGGTCAGCAGGCGTTCCAGAACACGATCGCCTCGGGGACGAAGCAGTTCACCTATACGGCTCCCGTCGGCGCGTCGATCGCCGCGGGCGGCCCCGAGACCCTTCTCTCACGCTCGGGATGGACAGCCAGCGCCTCGTCCACGAGCCCGTGGGGCGATGTGCCTGCCAAGGCAATCGACGGCGACCTCGGCTCCCGCTGGAGCGGTGGTCACGGCATGGCCAACGGGGACTGGTTCCAGGTCGACATGGGGTCGGCCCGGGCGTTCTCGGGCCTCCTCATCGACTCCGCCGGCAGCACCGGCGACTTCGCCCGTGGCTACCAGGTCTACGTCTCGAGTGACGGCGTGAGCTGGGGCACCGCGATCGCGAGCGGCCCGGGGGCGGGGCAGCTGTCCCGGATCGTCTTCCCGGCGGTGACGGCCCGGTACGTGCGGGTCGTCCAGACCGGCAGCGCCGGTAACTGGTGGTCGATCCACGAGCTCAACGCCTTCCTGGCCACGGCCCAGGTAGCCGGCAGCTCGGACGTCCTGCAGCGCGCCTTCAAGACGCCGGACGGCTCGGCCGGGCTGGCGTTCTACAACCCGAGTGCCACGACGAGCGCCAGGTTCAACGTCGAGCTCTGGAGCGGGCAGTCGCTCGTCTACACGATCCCGGCGCACGGCGGTGCGCTCTTCACCTGGATCAGTGCGCGCGGCGGGAAGGCCGACGCCCCGGTCCTGAGCTCGCTCGCTCCGGTCTCCGGGTTCCCGGGCGAGGCCGTCGTCCTCTCCGGATCGGGCTTCGGTGCGACGCAGGGCGCGTCGACCGTGCGCTTCGGCCAGGCGGTCGCGACGGTCCTCAACTGGAGCGACTCGGCGGTCACGGCGCAGGTCCCGAGCTCCGCGCCGCCGGGGGCCACGACCGTGTCTGTCACGGTCGCGGGCCAGACGAGCGGGCAGCTCCCGTTCACCGTCCTCAGCACGGCCGACGCCCTGCCGAGAGCCGGCTGGGTCGCCACCGCCTCGTCCACGGATCCGTACGGGGACGTCACCGCGAACGCGATCGACGGCAACCAGTCCTCGCGCTGGAGCAGCGGTCACGGAATGACCAACGGGGACTGGTTCCAGGTGGACATGGGGTCCGCGCAGACGTTCAGCCGGATCGCGATGGACTCCGGCTCGAGCAGCGGCGACTACGCGCGGGGCTACCAAGTCGTCGTCTCGAACGACGGCGTCACGTGGAGCAGCCCGGTGGCGAGCGGCGTCGGCAACGGCCCCTTCGTCGTGGCCTCCTTCCCGGCGCAGACGGCGCGGTACGTTCGCGTCATCGAGACGGGCGAGAGCGGCTCCTGGTGGTCGATCGCGGAGTTCTACGCCTTCGCCTGATCGTCGTCGGGGAGAGCGCGCGCGCAAGACCGGCGCGCGCTCTCCCCGTTTGCCGCTCGCGGCGACGGATACGCTCGAAACGGTGAACGACCGGCCCACGACGCTGAGACTCGGGGACGCCGAGATCGCCCGGATCGGGCTGGGGACGAACCGGCTCACCAACACGCCGGAGAACGTCGCCTTCGTGCAGGAGGCGGTGGCCGCCGGGGTGGGGATGATCGACACCGCGCACTCGTACACGGGCGGGGCCAGCGAGGCGACGATCGGTGCGGCGCTGGCGTCCGACCCGCACGCCTGCGTCGTCGCCACGAAGGGCGGCTGGGGCGCCGGTCACGGCCGGCCCGAGATCCTCCAGGCGGAGATCGAGGAGAGCCTCCGCAGGCTGCGCACCGACAGCATCGCCCTCTACTACCTGCACCGGATCGACCCGGAGACACCGCTCGAGGAGAGCCTGGGCGCGATCAAGGAGTACCGCGACCGCGGTCAGATCCTGAACGTCGGCCTCTCCAACGTCACGGTCGACGAGATCGAGCAAGGCCGCAAGGTCGTCCCGATCGCCGCCGTCCAGAACCACTACAACCTCTCCGAGCGCAAGCACGAGGCGGTCGTCGACTACTGCGAGAAGGAGAGCATCGTCTTCGTCCCCTACTTCCCGCTGCGCCCCGACGGCGGGCGTGCCGTCGCAGAGATCGCCGCGCGGCACGGCGCCACGCCCGCGCAGATCGCGCTCGCGTGGCTGCTCGGGCGCTCCCCGGCGATGCTCCCGATCCCGGGGACGCTGTCGCTCGAGCACCTGAAGGAGAACCTGGCCGCGCTGCAGATCGAGCTGACCGACGCGGAGCTCGAGGCGCTGCGCTAGCTCCCCGCCCGGGGGATGCGGCCCCGGATGGAAACCGGATAATGGGTCTTGCGGCTCTGTTCCACTGCGGCTCCATGCGGCTCGATCCCAACACCCATGCCTTCGTGGCTGCGACGGCGTTTATCACGTCGGTCGCCTTCGCAATCGCTGCGATGAACGTGCTCGCCTTCGTGCTGGCCCGCTTCTGGGTCTGACGCTACGCCTCGCCCATCACCAGGCCCTCGATGGTGTGGCCCTGCTGGATCGGCTCGAGCTCGTCGACGACACGGCAGGTGAGGTGGCCCTTGAGCGACTCCGGAAGGCTTTCGTAGAAGCCGTGTGTCAGCTGGAGGTCGTGCCGCTCCGCGTTGATGCCGTCGGGCGCGTCGACGCCGAGGACGAGCGTCGGGCGGGACTTGCTCGACTGGTTCGCCGTGCCGCGATGGATCGTCAGAGCCGAGCGGGCGGAGACGTCGCCCATCTGCGGCAGCTTGCGCGTCGCCCGTGCCTCGTAGCGCTCGTAGACGGACTTCGGCGGGAACATCTCGTGCTCGAAGCCGACGGGCGGATCCCACTGGGTCCCGGGCGCGATCTCGAACGGGCCCATGTCCTCCTCGACGTCGACGGTCGTCAGGTTGAAGGCGAGCGAGTTGAGCCTGCGTCCCACGAGCGTCTCCGGCGGCGCGGGGAAATCGCGGTGCCACGGCTGGTGGACGGCGCCGGGGTTCGGCACGTCGAAGCCGATCTCGACGATCTTGTAGTCCGGCCCCAGGACGGCGGTGCAGACGGCGACGATCCACGGCTGCATGCACAGGTCGACGAAGCCGCGGATGTCCTCGGGGTGGATCTCGACGTAGTGGCGATTCGGCCCGCGGCCGACGGCGCCGCCCGGCCGCTCGAGGGCTTCCGCGTACAGCGCGATGATGTCGTCGTTCAGGTCTTGCACCCACTGCCGCTCGAACGCACCCTTCCGGCCGATGACTCCGTCGCCGTAGATGCCGCCCATGATCTCGGCGACGTCGTGGCTCTGTGCCTGGACACCTACCGTTGCGCTCATCGTCCCTCCTT
>JAWVDX010000244.1:0-2581 GCA_033857015.1 Gaiellaceae bacterium | reverse complement strand
GTGTTCGTCTCCGCGGGCGAGACGAGGCTCCCGCTGTAGCGGTGGAGGAAGAGCTGCTGGATCGGGACGAAGCCCTGGAGGTACGGCTGCTGGTCGACCGTGAAGTCCAGGTGTCCGCCGGCGATCGAGGCGAGCGTGCTCGGGAGCAGGTCGTAGCCTCCGGCGCGGACGCCGCTCGTGCGCAGCTTGTGCTTGCGCATGACCTCGGCGATGCCCTGGGTCGAGCCGCCGTCGACTGCGAACATCCCGCGCAGGCCCCGGTGGGCCTTGTAGGTCGCCTCGATCTTGCGCTGCTCGGCCTTCACGTCGGCGCCCGTGGCGACCACGTGCACGCGGATAGGCGCGCCGGAGTCGCGGATCGCGTCCTTGACGCCGTCGACCCGCGGCTGGATGTTCGCCTGTCCGGGCGTGGCGATGAAGAGGTAGACGTCCCCGTCCGCGACGAGCTCGACGATCCGCGCACCCACCTTGAGCCCCGACTGGTACAGATCCTGGCCGACGTAGGCCAGGCGCTGGTTCTGCGTGGATCCGTCGGCGTTGTAGGAGACGACCGGGATGCCGCGACCGAGCGCCTCGGCCGTCAGCTCGTCGAACGCGCGCGGGTCGATGATCGAGACGGCGATCCCGTCGGCGCCTCCGTGGATCGCGCGGCGGAACGCCTTCACCATCTCCCCGGTGTCGCTGCGCTTCGAGCCCACCCAGGAGACGGCGACGCCGTAGAGCGAGCAGGCATCCGCGCTGCCGAAGCGAGCCGGGACGAAGAAGGGGTTCGTCGTCGCGTGGTTGACGAAGACGAAGCGCCAGCGCGGGTGCGGGAGGATGAAGCTCTTCCCGGCGGCATCCGCGGCGCCCGGCAGGGCGAGCGCCGCCGCGCCGGCGCCGGCGAGACGCAGCAGCTGCGCTCGATCCAGGGGCCTGCTCACGCCGGAGTCCGCCGCACGAGCCACACGGACGCGACGACCGCCGCTGCGGCGAGCGCCAGGAAGATCAGTGCCTCGATCGCCTGGAACGTCCAGAAGCGCGACTCCGGCTGAAAGGTCACCACTCGCTGCCAGCCGAGGGAGAGCAGGTACTCCTGCGGCTCGATCCGTGCACGCTGCGCGTGCACGATCGCGATGTCCTCCCGCCCGGTCGCGATGTTCCGGCCGACGGCGTCGATGAACGAGTTGCGCAGCACCCAGTCGCTCGCGTTCGGTGGGCGGCCCGCCGTCACGACCTTGTGCAGCGGCGCGAGGTAGTGCGGGCGCAGCAGCTTCTCCACACCGAGCCGCGTGGCCACGAAGACGCCGAGCGCCACGCTCATCGCCGGCAGGGTGCGCCGCATCAGCAGCCCGGCGAGCACGCCGACGGCGAGCGCGAACACGGCGTACGCGGGCACGACTGCGCCCTCGATGTCGAAGCGGCTCGGAGCCATCCGCCCCTCGAGGCTGTCGAAGGGCTGCCGCCACCACATGGAGATCGCTGCGAGCGCGAGCGCGGCCAGCCCGGTGGCGAGCGCGAGGAGCAGCGTCTTCGAGAGCAGCCAGCGGCGGCGGGTCACGCTCTGCGTCCAGGCCAGCCGGTGCGTGCCGTGCTCGAACTCGCGTGCCAGGAGCGGAGCCCCGATGAAGAGGCCGGCGAGCGCGGGCACGACGATGAGGTAGCGCACGATCGTTCCGGAGGCGCCGAACTGCGTCTTGAAGTGGCTCACGATCAGGTCGCAGCCGGAGCGCGCGGCCGGCGGGAGGCAGGACGAGAGCGCGTGCTGGTGGTAGCCGTCCCGGATCGGGATGCTACTGAGGAGAGCCGCCAGGCCCGCAACGGCGACGAGCGCGCCCATCGCGAGCAGCTGAAGCCGGTGCTGGCGCCAGGTCAGCCATGCCATCGCAGCCTCCCCGGCTCCGGCGGCCGCGCCTTCGGCAAGCTCGCAGGAGCCATGTAGGCGAGCAGGAGCTCGTCGAGCCCGATCTCGTCCACCGACCAGGTCGGGTCGAGCACGGGCCCGTTCGTCCGCACGAGCAGCGTCGACTGGCGGCCGCTGTAGCGCTCGCGGACGATCGACTCGACGCCGTGGATCGTCCCCAGCGGCCTGCGAGCGCCGGTCAGGAGGCGGTGCGAGCCGAGCAGCTCGTCGACGTTCCCCTCGAGGCGGACGCGCCCGTCGGAGAGCAGGACGATCGTGTCGCAGACGCGCTCGATGTCCGCGACGACGTGCGAGGCGATCACGACGGTGGAGCCGGTCTCGGCGACGCCGTCCATCAGCATCTGGAGGAACTCGCGGCCCGCGAGCGGGTCGAGACGGGCGAACGGCTCGTCGAGCAGGAGCAGCGGCGGGCGCTTCCCGAGCGCGACCGCGAGCGCGAGGCGGGAGCGCTCCCCCGCCGTGAGCGTGCCCACGCGCGCGGTCGCGCGCATGCGCGTGAGGAGCTCGAGCGCCAGGTCGGAGTCGAAGCGCTCGTTCGTGACCCGCGCGAACTCGAGCGTCTCGGCGACGCTGAAGGAGCGATAGAGCGGCGCATCCTGCGGGACGTAGCCGACTGCGGCCAGCGTCTGCGTGTCCTTGCACGGGTCCCACCCGAAGACGGTGATCTCGCCCTCCGTC
>JAWVDX010000243.1:0-7590 GCA_033857015.1 Gaiellaceae bacterium | reverse complement strand
GGGCATCTCGCCGAGGCGACGCGCGAGCTCGTGACGCTCGACCGCGGCGTCTGGCACCTGGCCGCGGCGGGCGAGTGCACGTGGAAGGACTTCGCCGAGGCGATCTTCGAGGAGGCGGGCCTCGACTGTCGCGTCCGCGCGATCTCGACCGCCGAGCTCGGGCGCCCCGCCGCGCGTCCCGCGTACTCCGTCCTGCGGAGCGAACGCCCCGATGCGCCGCAGCTCCCGCACTGGCGTGACGGGCTCCGCGCCTGCCTCGACCGCCTCGGCTGAACGGGACACCTCCAGGGGACAGACCCGGGCCAGGCCCCGGGACATTGTCTCGACGGGACAGGGGGTGTCCCGCGATTGCCGGCGACGTGCGGCGGTTCGGCTTCGTGAGGTGCGACGACTCTGTGACGGGTCTGCACCAAACGTGAGCCAGAATTCAAATGGAGCGGGAGAGCGAGCCAGGCCCCCGAGGCCCGCCCTCCTCACTCCTCTGGCGCGCTCTAGATTGCGAGCGGCAAGCGGTTTCTCTCCTCCATGACGACGCAGAAGGCTTCGACGACGATCGGGTCGAACTGCGCGCCCATCTCCTTGCGCAGCTCCGCCAGCGCCTGCTGCGGGCTGAGCGCCTTGCGGTACGGGCGCGGCGAGATCATCGCGTCGAACGAGTCGCAGACGGCGAGGATGCGGGCGCCCAGCGGGATCTCCGACGAGTCGAGCCCGTCCGGATAGCCGTGGCCGTCGAAGCGCTCGTGGCTCCAGCGCACGAGCCGCGCCACGTCGCCGAGCGCCGGCGCCGCCTTCAGCACGCGCTCGCCCATGAGCGGGTGGCGCCGCACGTAGTCCCACTCCTCCTCGTCGAGCGGGAACCGCTTCTCGAGGATCGTCTGCGGGAGCGCGACCTTCCCGATGTCGTGCAGCTCCGCGGCGAGGCGAACGTGATCCAGCTCCTCCGGCGTCAGCCCGAGCTTGCGGGCAAGCGCCTCGACGAGCTCGGAGACGCCGCGCACGTGATCGCCGTGGGACGGGCTCCTCTTGTCCAGCGCGGCCATCAGGACCTCGGTCCCGTGCCGCTGCGGCTGCGGGCGCAGCGCGTTCTTGAGCGCGTAGAGCCGCTCGTTCGCGAGCCGCATCGCCTCGGCCGGGCTCGGCGCCTCGTTCGGGACGAGCACCGTGCCGTAGCACGGCGTCACGGCGAAGGCCTCGCCCTCTTCCTTGAGGGCGGTCGCGACGAAGTCCGCCAGGTCGGGCGCGTCTGCGTCGTAGGCGACGAGCGCCGCGAACTCGGCGCCGTCCAGGCGGTACGCCGAGCCGCGCGAGGAGACGAGGCGGCGCAGATTGCGGCTGATCCGCCGCAGCAGCGCATCCCCGGCCGGACGGCCGAAGGTGTCGTTGTAGTCCTTGAAGCCGACGAGATCGAGCAGGATGAGCTGCGTCGGCGTGTCGAGCGTGGTCTCGCGGTAGAGGCGGTCGAGCTCGGCGAGCAGCCCGTCCCGCGAGGCGAGACCGGTGAGCGGGTCGAGGACGAGCTCCGCGACGCTGCGGTCGACTCCGGCTGCGCGCAACGCGACGATCGCCGCGAAGCAGCCGGTGGCGCCGAGCGGGGCGGCGACGGCGAGGATCTGCGCGACGATGCCGCCGACGGGCAGCACGCCGTGGATCGACGTGACGACGAGGAAAGCTCCGAAGAGCGCGAGCGCGATGTGCGCTTTGGGGGGGTCAGGAATTCTCATGCTCAGATGGTCGGCTGCATCAGCGCCCGTTTCAGCGAACTAGGCTTCCCCATATATGCGTATCTGTGTCACCGGTGGCGCGGGCTTCATCGGCTCCCATTTCGTCAAGCGGCTGCTCGCCGCAGGTGACGAGGTGGTCGTCCTCGACAAGCTGACCTACTCCGGGAACCTGGCCAATCTCGAGGGCTGCGACGTGCCGTTCGTGCGCGGGGACATCGTCGATCCGGAGGCCGTGGCCGAGGCTGCAGCAGGCTGCGACGCGATCGTCAACTTCGCCGCCGAGACGCACGTCGACCGCTCGATCCTCGAGGGCGGAGACTTCCTGCTCACGAACGTCACCGGCACGAACGTGCTCCTCGGGCATGCGCGCGAGGCCGGCGCCCGCCTCGTCCACGTCTCCACGGACGAGGTCTACGGCGACGTCGCCCCAGGCGAGTCGTCCCGCGAGGACGATCCCCTGCGCCCGTCGAGCCCCTACTCGGCGGCCAAAGCCGGCGGCGACCTGCTCGTCCTCGCGCACGTGCGCACCTACGGCGTGGACGCGCTGATCACGCGCGGCTCGAACACCTACGGCCCGAACCAGTACCCGGAGAAGCTCCTGCCGCTCTTCGTGTCGAACGCGCTCGACGGCGCCCCGCTCCCGCTCTACGGCGACGGTCGCCAGGTGCGGGACTGGCTCTACGTCGACGACCACTGCAGCGGGATCGAGCTCGCCCTCCGCGAGGGCAGCGCCGGCGAGGTCTACAACGTCGGCGGCGGCGAGGAGGTCGAGAACCGCGAGATCACCGCGCGCGTGCTCGAGCTCACCGGCGCAGACGAGTCGCTGATCCGCCGCGTCGACGACCGGCCGGGCCACGACCGACGTTACTCGCTCGACACCTCGAAGCTCGAGGCGCTCGGCTGGGACAGGCGCTGGACGCTCGCGAAGGGTCTCCCCGCGACGGTCGCGTGGTATCGCGACAACCGCGCCTGGTGGGAGCAGATCAAGCAGTCCGACGACTACCGCGCGTACTACGAGAAGCAGTACGCCGCGCGCCTCGACGGCTAGAGCGTCAGCGGCACGACTTTCTCGTTGCCGGGCGCCTGCCAGCCTTCGCCGAGCTTCTCGCCGATGACGTCGGAGAGATCGCCGCTCTCCGCCAGCTCCTGGACGATGTCCGCGCCACCGATCAGCTCGCCGCCCACGAACACCTGCGGGATGGTCGGCCAGCCGTAGAGCTCCGAGAGCTCCTGACGGATCCGCGGATCGGGAAGGATGTTGACGGCCGCGACGGGCGCGCCGACCTTGCGCAGCGCATCGAGCGCGCGCTGCGAGTTGCCGCAGGCGACGAAGTCCAGCGTCCCCTTCATGAAGACCGCGACCGGCTCGGTGGTGACGATGTCCTGGATCTGCTCGCTCAACTCGCTCATGCCTGTCTCCTCGTCGTGATCCGCAGTTCGTGAATCGTTCCGTCGCGCAGCGGGTCCGCGAGCGCCTCGTTGACGAGGCGGTGCTGGTCGAGGAGCGAGAGCCCCTCGAAGCGCGGGCTGACGACCGTGACGTGGAAGTGATCGCCGCCGCCGGTGCGGTCGACGACGTCGACCGCCTCCGCATCGGGAAACGCCTCGCCGAGCAATGAGCGGAGCCGCGTCGTGTCTTCCACGCGGTTCATCGTACCGACGGCTCCCTTTGCAAAGCGTGCGTAAAGCGTGCTGCCGGCGTCAGGTGCGTCCGGTAGCCTCGAAAGCGGCCATGCTGCGCCGAACCGTCCTTGCAGCGGCGACCCTCTCCCTCGTCGTTCCAGCCTCCGCCCTCGCCGACGTCGCGCCGACGGTGTCCGCGACCACCTTCGTGCTCTCCGGGCACGGCTGGGGTCACGGCATCGGGATGGCGCAGTACGGCGCCTACGGCTACGCCCAGCACGGCTGGGGCTACAAGCAGATCGTCGGGCACTACTTCCGCGGGACGACGCTCGGGCAGGCGCGCCCGACGACGCTGCGCGTCCTCCTCGCGGAGAAGCAGAAGAGCGTGGCGATCGGCTCCACCTCGGCGTTCAAGGTGCGTGACGGCGTCGGCGCGCTGCACACGGTCAACCTGCTCTCCGTCCCGGTCGGGACGGGCCTGCGCGTCGGGGTCGACGGCCAGCCCTTTAGAACGACGCTCCCCGGCCCGCTGACCTTCCTGCCCGCAGGCGCTCCGCTGACGATCGCCGGACGGGCCTACCGCGGCAACCTCCAGGTCGTCGCGGCCGGCAAGGTCGTGAGCGTGATCGACCGGGTCGGGCTGGAGGCCTACGTGCGCGGAGTGGTCGCCTCGGAGATGCCGCACGACTGGGCCCCCGAGGCACTCAAGGCCCAGGCCGTCGCGACGCGCAGCTACGGGCTCGCTGTACGGCACACGACCGGCCCGTTCGACCTCTACGGCGACACGCGGAGCCAGGTGTACGGCGGGATCGCAGCCGAGACGCCGGAGTCCGACGCCGCCGTCGCGGCAACGGCGCGCCAGATCGTGCTCTACCAGGGGAAGGTCGCGACGACGTTCTTCTACTCGAGCTCCGGCGGGCAGACGGCCGCGATCCAGGACGTGTGGAACTCCCCGCCGATCCCGTACCTGGCGTCGGAGGCCGATCCCTACGACACGATCTCGCCCTACCACGACTGGGGCCCGCTCGTCTTCACCGCGCCGACGGTCGCGAAGAAGCTGAAGGTGACAGGCCCCGTGCTCGACCTTCAGGCGCAGTCGACGGGCTCGCAGCGCGTCAGCTCGGTCGGCATCGTGACGCCGGGCGGGATGGAGCAGTCCGTGGGCGGCTCGACCGTGCGGACGGCGCTCGGCCTGCGCTCCACCTGGTTCACGGTCGGCACGCTCTCGCTCACGCGGCCGACGCCGAACCTGCTCTACGGGAGCGGTCTGACGCTGACCGGGATGGCCCGCGGCGTCACCGCCCCGGTGCTCGAGTCCAAGGTCGGCTCGGCCGCCTGGCAGCAGGTGCAGGCGCTCGCCCCGAGCGCGGACGGCAGCTTCTCGCTCAGCCTCCAGCCGAGCGTCATCACCTTCTACCGGATCACCGCGGGCAAGACGAGCGGCGCGACGCTGCGCGTGCCGGTCGCCTCGGTCGTGACGCTGAGCCCGGCCGCTGCGGGCCTGGCCGGAGCGGTCACGCCGGCGCAGCCCGACGCGCCCGTCGAGCTCCAGCAGCTGACCGGCACGACCTGGACGGTTGTCGCGAGCGGCGTGACCGGGGCCGACGGCAGCTTCTCCTTCGCGCAGCCCGCGGCCGGGAGCTATCGCGCCCGCGTCGTGACGGGACGGGGATTCGTCCCGGGGCTGTCCGAGCCGCTCACGGTCGGCTAGAGCGAGTCGAGCAGCGCCGGCAGCTCGGCGAGCCGCTCCACTCTGAGTCCGCCCCAACCCTCCGGCGGCCTCGTATCGCCCGGATCGAGCAGCACGGGCACCATCCCCACGGCTGCGGCTCCCGCGAGCTCTCCGCCGTCGCCGTCGCCGACGAACAGGCACGCATCCGGAGCGACGCCGAGCCTGGCCGAGGCGCGCTCGTAGATCGCCGGCGAGGGCTTCTTTACGCCCTCGCGCGCGGAGAACAGGGTGACGTCGACGAGCGCCGCGAGCGGCGATGCCGCCCAGAGCTCCGGCACCTCGGAGCTGCAGTTCGTGATCAGTCCGATTGCGAGGCCGCGCTCACGGAGCGCGGCAAGCGTCGGGACGGCATCGGTCCGCGGGACGAACATCGCGGTGTGCGCCGCCACGCGCAGGCGGACGAGCTCCGGGACATGTGTGCCCGCCGCACCGAGCGCACCGCAGGCGCGCCGCATGCTTGCTTCGAGGTCGCCCGTCATGCGCGCCGGATACTCGTCGAGCCAGACGCGCTCGAAGGTCTCGCGCTTCACGTCGAGCAGCTGGCAGATCTCGTCGACGACCTCCATCCACGGCTCGTCCCGATACGGAACGAGCGTGTCCCAGAGGTCGAAGACGACTGCTCTAGGGAAGGAGCTCCTCCTCGGGCACGTCGCGGATCACGCGCGCGGGACTCCCGACGACGACCGTCCGCGGCGCCACGTCCTTCACGACCACGGCGCCTGCCCCGACGAACGCCTCCTCGCCGATCTCGACCCCGGGACAGAGGATCGCTCCGCCGCCGATCCGTGCGCCGCGACGGATCACCGGCCCCTTCACGAGCGCGAAGCGCTTCTCCGTGCGGCCCATGAAGTTGTCGTTCGTCGTGACGACGCAGGGGGCGATGAACACGTCCTCCTCGAGCTCCGAGTACGCCGTGACGTAGGCCATCGCCTGGATCTTCGTCCGCGCACCGATCGTCGTGTCGTTCTCGACGAGCGAGCCGCGCCCGATCACGACGTCGTCGCCGACTGTGACGCGCTCGCGCACGCAGGCCTGGTCGCCGACGACGACCCGCTCGCCGAGCACCGCGCCCGCGAAGACGATTGCGCCGGTCGAGATGATCGTCCCGGGGCCAAGCACCGCGGGCGGCTGCGGCTCCCGCTTGGCCGTCGAGCGGGGCGACAGGGACGGCTGCTTCCCGACCACGGCGCCGTCCAGGATGCGGCAGCCCTCGCCGAGCACCGTGCCCGGATAGACCACAGCGGTGTCGGCGATCTCCGCCATCTAGACGACGGCGGACTCGAGCGAGGCCTGCAGCCGCTCGAGGGCGCGCACCACGACGAGCCCGTCGTTCGCCACCTGCGCGCGATCGCCCTCGCCGCGCACGAGGCCGAGGAAGTGCGCGCACTCGAGGCGCAACGGCTCGTCGTTGGAGATCTTCGGGATGTAGATGTCGCCCGTGCGCGTCCGCCACTCGCCGTAGGTCGTGGCGGGCTTCTCCTCCGACTTGTCGAAGACCGTGATCTTCCGCTCGAGCTCCATGTCGTCAAAGACGACCATCTTCTTCGAGCCGACCACGGTCATCTTGCGCATCTTGTGCGGGTCGAGCCAGGACAGGTGCATGTGCGCGACCTTGCCGGACGGGAAGCGCATGTAGCAGAACACCACGTCCTCGACACCCTCGTTGAGGAAGGCGTTGCCGTGCGCCCAGGCCTCGCTCGGCTCCTCGCCGATCAGGTAGAGGATCACGGAGAGGTCGTGCACGCCGAGCGACCACATGGCGTTCTCGTTCGTGCGGATCTTCCCGTGGTTCTGCCGGTTCCCGTAGACGTAGCGGATCTCGCCGAGCTCCTCGGAGTCGGTGAGCTCCTTCAGCTTGCGCACCGCCGGGTGGTAGATCAGGAGGTGGCCCGGCATGAGGGCGAGGTTGCGCTCGGCGGCAAGGGCGACGAGCTCCTCGGCGTCGGCCGCGGTCATCGCCATGGGCTTCTCGACGAAGACGTGCTTGCCGGCCTCGAGGGCCCGCTTGGCGAGAGGCGCGTGAGTCGGGACCGGCGTGGCGATGACGATCGCCTCCAGCTCCGGGTCGGCGAGCAGCTGCTCGAAGTCGGTGGTGAGCTGCGCGCCCGGGTGGCGGCTGCCGATGTCGTTGAGATGCGCCTCGTCGAGGTCGCAGAGCCAGCGCAGGTCGGCCAGGAAGTCGAAGTTCCGCGCGAGGTTGGGACCCCAGTAGCCGAGGCCGACCTGGCCCACCTTCACGCGGCCGGTCACAGGTGGTTCTCCCGGTGATGCACTAAAGCTTCCAGACCTTGCCCTCTCGCGGGGCGACTGCCTTCGTCGCGTTGCGGAAGTCAACCACGAGCTGCGAGCGCGCAACCACGTCCTCGTAGTCGATGTCGGAGTGGTCGGTGAGGATCGTGACGACGTCGTAGTCCTCGGGGACGAGGTCGACGGAGCGCAGGTCGAACTGCTTCAGCTCGGAGACATACGGGTCGTGGTAGGAGACGAGCCCGCCCTGGCCGAGCAGGAGCTCGA
>JAWVDX010000242.1:0-5509 GCA_033857015.1 Gaiellaceae bacterium | reverse complement strand
CGGGGTCAATCTGCCGATGCGGCGGCACCCGCGGATCCCGCTCAGTCCACAACTGGCGATAGATGGCGGCCTCGTCGACTCTGCGATGCCGAAGGATGAGTCGATCGGTCTCCAAGGTGTCAAGAACTGGCACTAGCGGCATGCTGGCATGGAGCCACCGTCGGCGCGCAACGACTAGCGGCCGCATCCGCAGCAGCTAACGCGTCCCTCGGCTGGGCCAGCGTTCAGCAATGTCCCCCAACAGTCGCCGTTAAGCGGACCTGCTTGAAGCGGCAGTCAGCGCCCGTCCCGTCGGCGAACCGGTTCGATCACGATTCCGCGAGCGTTGAGCGCCTTCAACACCGGATCGAGGCCGCGACGCCAAGACCAAAACATCGTGCGGTCGAACGCGGGATCGGCAAGTCGAAGGCGCATCGAGATGATGATCGCCAGTGGCCAGCGTGGCAGCGTTCGCGTTTCGATGCGCTCGATCTCGTTGAAATGCAGCGCCAGTGGCTTCTTGAGCTTGGCCAGCGCACCTCGAGCGCCGACGAGAAGCAGCTCATCACTAACGACAAGCTTGGCCAACGGCCACTGGAGGTAGCCCCACTTGGGGTAACGACCAGGTCGCGGAAATACGAACCCGCCCACGACCGACCTCGGCCGGGAGTCATTCACATGCTGATCGTACGTGCGGTGCGGCGCCGGGCGTGGTCATTCTTGGCTGTGCCAGCGTTCGGGAATGTCGCCCGACCTGCATGAACGTTGGTGCGTCTAGCGGGCTTCGCTTGAGTCCAGAGCACTTCTGCGCACTCGGCCAGACGCCGGATGGCTCCTGCGCTCCATCTCTCGTGATGAAGTGGCGTAGGGTGTACGGGCACAACAACAGGTCCGACAAAGGAGGAGACAATGGTTCTGGCAACGGCGAAGATCGGGGATTTCGACCGCTTCTGGAACACCTTCTCAACCAAGGGCGCTGAGAAGCGAAAGCAGCACGGTTGCAAGGGGGCGCACGTCTTTCGGGACCCAAATGAGAGCGACCGCGTTTGGGCGATCTTCGACTGGGACGAGGCGGGCTGGCAGAGCTTCACCTCGGACCCCGAGGTCCCGGCGATCTTTCAGGAAGCCGGGTTTACGCAAGGTCCGCCCAAGTCGGCGGAGTTCCTCCGTCAGCACGACGCCTAGACAGGCCCGCGCGACTCCAATCAGTCCCTCGACTACCGGCGACTGGGATCGGGCCGAACAGCGGGGCAAACAAGGGGTTAGAGACCCTCACCGCCGTCGGCTGGGCGAGCGTGCTCTCGCCTGGTTGTCGCCAGCCTGGATTCTTACTCGAGGCTCAGTCGCTCGCCTGCGACCGCGTGGTTTGCGCAATGCCAAGTTGGCTCTGGGCTGAGAGCCCTATCCCCTCCGGCATCCGGCACTCAGACGGGCGTGAGGAACGAAAGACGGACCGCCTCGCGATGCGAGAGGGAAAGCCGCAGCGAGCCGCGCCCGCGCAGGTCGGGCGCGGCGGCGAGCGGTCTGCTTCGTTGCTTCTAGAACCGGCCTCTCATCAGGAAGAGCAGGAGGAGCAGGATCAGCAGCAAGAAGAGGAACTTGCTGATGAAGATGCCGCCGCCGAGCGCCAGGATCAGGATGATGACGAGCAAGAGGAGCAGCAATTTGAGTTCCTTTCGTCGAAGTCGTTCCGGGTTACCCGGCGCGACAACGGTTGAACATGCGGTTTCTCGATCTCCGCAACGGGGCTCGCTCGCATATGCTCGGCGCCGATGGCTGAGCCGCTGCGCTGGGGAGTGATCGGGACGGGCTGGATCGCCGGCTCGTTCGCGGACGACCTGCGGCTGACCGACTCCGGCCGGATCGTCGCGGTCGGGTCGCGCACGCGGGAGTCTGCCGACCGCTTCGCCGACCGGTTCGACATCCCGAGCCGCCACGCCTCCTACGAGGCGCTCGTCGCCGACCCCGACGTCGACGCCGTCTACGTCGCGACGCCGCACCCGATGCATCACGCGAACACGCTGCTCGCGCTCGACGCGGGCAAGCCGGTGCTCGTCGAGAAGGCGTTCACGATGAACGCGGCCGAGGCGCGCGAGCTCGTCGCGACCGCCCGCGCGAAGGGCCTCTTCCTGATGGAGGCGATGTGGACGCGCTTCCTCCCACACATCGCGGAGATCCGCCGCCTGCTGGCGGACGGCGTGCTCGGCGAGCTCGTCACCGTGAGCGCCGACCACGCCCAGTGGTTCCCGAAGAATCCGGAGCACCGCCTGTTCGCGCCCGAGCTCGGCGGCGGCGCCCTGCTCGACCTGGGCGTCTACCCGGTCTCGTTCGCCTCGATGATCCTCGGCACGCCCGATCGGATCGTCGCCCTCGTCGACCCGGCCTTCACCGGCGTCGACGGCCAGACCTCGATGCTCTTCGGCCACCCGAGCGGCGCGCAGGCCGTCCTCAACTGCACGTCGGCGGCGGCCGGCACGACCCGCGCCGCGATCGTCGGCACCGAGGCGCGCATCGAGGTCGACAGCACGTTCTACGCGCCGACGACGTTCACGCTCATCCCGCGCCAGGGAGCGCGGACGCGCTACGACGAGCCGCACGAAGGCCATGGGCTCCGCCACGAAGCGGACGAGGTCGCACGCTGCCTCGCCGAGGGCCTGCTCGAGAGCCCGCTGATGCCGCCGGACGAGACCGTCTCGATCATGGAGACGATGGACGCCGTGCTCGCTCAGGCCTCGGCCTGAGTTCTCGCTTCACAAAGTGAAGCATTGACGCTACCCTGGCGTCATGCACGACCTTCTGAGCGACCAGGCACCGTGGTGGATCGTCGGGCCCGCCTTCGGCCTCGTCGTGGTCGGGCTCGTCGCGACCCTGAACGAGCGGATCGGGATCCTGGGCGGATTCTCCGCCCTCGTCGAGGCAGTCGACGGCAAGCGGCTCGGCTGGAAGGCCTTCTTCCTCTTCGGGCTCTGCGGCGGGGCGGCGCTCTACGCGACGCTCGCCGGCGGCTTCGGGCACAGCGGCTACGGCTGGCTCACGCGCACCTTCACCGGGGACGCGCGACTGCTGGTCGCACCGATCCTCGTCGGGGCGGGAGCCCTCATCGGCTACGGCGCCAAGACCGCCGGCGGCTGCACCTCGGGGAACGGGCTCGGGGGCACCTCGCTCGGCTCGCCCGCGAGCTTCGTCGCGACGGCGACCTTCATGGCGACCGCGATCGGCACCGCGTTCGTCCTGCGCTGGCTGGGAGCCGTATGAGTCGCGTGCGCCTGACCGCCGCGCTCTTCGGCGCCGTCTTCGGCTTCTTCCTCGTCTGGAGCGGGCTGAGCGACCCGGACGTGATCCGCCGCATGCTGCTCCTCCAGCAGGCGTAGGTCTACCTCGTGATGGCCTCGGCGGTCGCGATCGGCTTTGTCGGCGTGCGCGTGCTGCGCGCGCTGCGGCTGCGTGCGGTCGTGAGCGGGACGCCGATCGGCTGGACGGCCGCCCGGCCGGAGCCTCGCCATGTCCGCGGCGCCGTCCTGTTCGGCCTCGGTTGGGGCGTTGCGAACACCTGCCCCGGCCCGGTCGCTGCCCAGATCGCCACCGGCATCTGGTGGAGCGCCTTCACCGTCGGTGGCATCTTCCTCGGCGTGAAGCTCTACCTGGTCCGCCAGCGTCCGAGAGTCCCCGCAGCTGAGCCGGCGCGGGCTTCGGCGTAGCACCGGCGGGACAAATTGAGGGCCGCCCCGAAAGGCGACCCTCTCCCCAGCAGCTTGGAGCCCGGCGCGGCTACCAGATGGCGGCTTCGGTCTCCGGGTCGAAGAAGTACAGGCGCGTGACGTCGGCGACGACCTTGAGCGGCCGGCCGTCGCGGGCGGAGCTCTTCGGGTCGAGACGGGCCGTGAAGAGGGCCTTGTTGGCGTCCAGCCCGCCCTCGTGCATGTCGACGTCCTTCATCAGGTCGCGTGCGTCCTTGGTCTGGACGGGCGGCGAGTCGACCTCGAAGTGGGCGACGATCTCGGCGCCCATCGGCTCGGCGAGCGCGACCTCGACGTCGAGGATCGCGTCCGGGTCGGCGCTCGTGACGAGCTCGACGTCCTCGAAGTCCTCGGGACGCACGCCGAGGATGACGTCCTTGCCCTTGTAGTTGATGAGCTGGCGGCGCTGGGAGAGCTGCTCCCGCGGGACGACGATCCGCTGCGACCCGAACTCCGCGAAGAGCTTGTCGCCGTCGGTGACGAGCTTGGCCGGCACCATGTTCATCGCAGGCGAGCCGATGAAGCCGCCGACGAAGAGGTTGACGGGCCGGTCGTACAGCGCCTGGGGCGTGTCGACCTGCTCGAGGCCGCCGTTGCGCATGACGGCGACGCGATCGCCCATCGTCATGGCTTCGGTCTGGTCGTGCGTGACGTAGATCGTCGTCGTCGTGAGCCGCTGATGCACCCGCGCGATCTCCGCGCGCATCTGCACGCGCAGCTTCGCGTCGAGGTTCGAGAGCGGCTCGTCCATGAGGAAGGCCTGCGGGTCGCGGACGATGGCGCGACCCATCGCAACGCGCTGGCGCTGACCGCCGGAGAGGGCACGGGGCCGCCGGTCGAGAAGCTCGCCGATCCCGAGCATGTTCGCCGCCTCGGTCACCTTGGCGTGCCGCTCCTCCTTGGGCGTCTTCTTCAGCTTCAGCCCGAACTCCATGTTCCCGTACACGGTCATGTGCGGGTAGAGCGCGTAGTTCTGGAAGACCATCGCGATGTCGCGGTCCTTCGGGGGCATGTCGTTGACGACACGGCCGCCGATCCGCACGATCCCGTCGCTGATCTCCTCCAGACCGGCGACCATGCGCAGCGCCGTGGACTTGCCGGAGCCCGACGGGCCGACGAGCACCATGAACTCGCCGTCGTCGATCTCGAGCGTCAGCGAGTTCACCGCGATGGTTCCGTCGGTGAACCGCTTCGTAACGTTCTCGAATGAGATGTTTGCCATTGGTGTGGTGTTCTCCTTAACAGCTGGGGGAGTCGATTATGCCCTGCTCGCGGGCAGATCGTGGCGGGTAGCTTCTCCCGGAAAGCTCAAGTCTGGCTCAGGGCCAGGGGTGTCCCGAACGGGCGACACCTGAAAGGGGCATTACCGCTCTTGTGAAGATCCCCTTAAGTTCAAGGCGTAAGCGGCCGATTGACAGGAACGATGATGCGGCGACTAACTCTCACAATCAAGTTCGGCATCCTTGCCGTGGCAGAGCTCGCACTTGTTGCGGTGCTCCTGTTCCAGGGCACAGGCAAGTTCGTAGTGCTCGGAGCCTTGCTCGTCCTCTTCGGCGTGCTGGTCTTCGTCGTCTCGAGAGCATCGAAGCGACTGGAGCGCCAGGCAGCCGAGAACGAGCACCAGGCAATGCACGACTCGTTGACCAACCTTCCAAATAGGACGCTGTTCCGCGACCGTGTCGAGCAGCAGCTGCTGTCGGCGCGCCGCGAGGAAGCGGCTTTCGCGGTCCTGATCATGGATCTGGATCGGTTCAAGGAGATCAACGACACCCTCGGACATCGCAACGGCGACC
>JAWVDX010000241.1:0-5412 GCA_033857015.1 Gaiellaceae bacterium | reverse complement strand
CCGTCCAGTTCGGCGACCTCCTCTTCGAGCTCGAGCCCCTGAACGGGCGCCCGCTCGACGCGTATTAACGGGGGGCTCTGATGTTCAAGCGAGTCCTGGTAGCGAACCGCGGCGAGATCGCGGTCCGTGTCATTCGCGCGCTGCACGAGCTCGACGTCGAGGCGGTCGCGGTCTACTCCACCGCCGACGCGGATGCGCTTCACGTCAAGCTCGCCGACCACGCCGTGCGCATCGGCCCTCCCCCCGCGTCCGAGAGCTACCTGCGCATCCCGAGCCTGATCGCCGCGGCGGAGACGACCGGCTGCGAGGCGGTGCATCCGGGCTACGGCTTCCTCTCGGAGAACCCGGCGTTCGTCCAGGCCTGCGAGGAGAACGACCTCGTCTTCATCGGCCCGCCCGCCGAGGTGATGGCGCGCATGGGCGACAAGGCCGACGCGAAGGCGGAGATGCGTGCCGCCGGCGTGCCGCTCGTCCCCGGGAGCGAGGGCGGCGTGACGCTCGCGGAGGCGCAGAAGTCGGCGGCGGAGCTCGGGCTCCCGATCCTGCTCAAGGCCTCGGCCGGCGGTGGCGGCAAGGGGATGCGGCTCGTGACCTACCCGGACGAGCTGGAGGCGCTCTACGCGACCGCCTCGTCCGAAGCGGACGCGGCCTTCGGGGACGGGTCGCTGTACGTCGAGAAGGCGGTCGTCCCGGCCCGCCACGTCGAGATCCAGGTGCTCTGCGACACGCAGGGCGGGGTGCTGACGCTCGGTGAGCGCGAGTGCTCCATCCAGCGGCGCCACCAGAAGCTGCTCGAGGAGTCGCCGTCGCCCGCGCTCGACCCGGAGACGCGCGAGGCCATGGAGGCCGCCGCGGAGCGGGCCTGCCGGGCGATCGGCTACCGCAACGCCGGCACGTTCGAGTTCCTCCTCGGCGCCGACGGCAGCTTCTACTTCATCGAGCTGAACGCCCGCCTGCAGGTGGAGCATCCGGTCACCGAGCTCGTGACGGGCCTCGACGTGGTGCGCGAGCAGGTGCGGATCGCCGCGGGCGAGCCGCTGGCGCTCACGGGGCGGGCCCCGCGGAAGGGGCACGCGATCGAGCTGCGCATCAACGCGGAGGATCCGGAGCACGACTTCCGTCCCTCGCCCGGGACGCTGACGCGCTTCAGGCCGCCGCTCGGCCCGGGTGTGCGCCTCGACACCTACGTGAGCGAGGGCGTGTCGATCCCGCCGTACTACGACTCGCTCGTCGCGAAGCTCGTCGTCGTCGATGCGGACCGCCCCGCGGCGATCCGGCGCGCGATCCGCGCGCTCGGCGAGCTCGAGATCGAGGGCGTCCCGACGACCGCGCCGCTGCTGCGCGAGATCCTGGCGAGCGACGGCTTCCAGTCCGGCGACTACTCGACGAGCTTCCTCAAGGAGGAGTGGCGGTGAGGCGGCGGCAGCCGGGGCGTCACGCCGCGCGGCGCACGGCGCTGTTCCTCCTGTACCAGTGGGACGTGACCGGGCAGGAGCTGGCCTCGCTGTACGAGGGCGAGGTGCCTGAGTACGCGCAGACCCTGGCGGAGGCCGTGGTCGCCGCGGCCCCGCAGCTCGACGAGCGGATCACCGCGGCGTCGCAGGGCTGGCCGGCGGATCGGCTGGGCGCGCTCGAGCGCAACATCTGCCGCATCGCGATCGTGGAGCTCGACGGGGAGGACGTCCCGACCGAGGTGGCGATCGACGAGGCGATCGAGCTGGCGAAGCGGTATACAACGGACGATGCGGCGAAGCTGGTGAACGGGATCCTGGGGAAGATCGCGAGAGAGGCGGCGGCATGAGCGCAGAGGAGTCGATGCAGAAGGCGGAGGAGATCCTGAACCGGCTCGACGAGGTACGGGCGCGGCTTGACGCGACCGAGGATCCGGACGAGGCGATCGCGATCGTGACCGAGCTCGGCGAGATTGCCAAGGACGTCGAGTCGGAGATCTCGCGGGCGAAGCGCGAGGCCGAGGCGGATGCGACCTCCTGAGGAGCTGCGCGCGCTCGTCGAGGAGCACCTTGCCGCGCTGGCGCTGACGCCGGAGCTGCACGGCCTGCAGGAGTCGATGCGCTACGCGCTGGAGGGTGGCGGCAAGCGGATCCGGCCGGTGCTGGTGCTGGCGACGGCCGAGGCTGCCGGCGGGGAGGCGGAGGCTGCGTTGCCGGCCGGGGTCGCGCTCGAGCTGGTGCACACGTTCTCGCTCGTGCACGACGACCTGCCGGCGCTCGACGACGACGACGAGCGGCGCGGGCGAGCCTCGACGCACGTGGCGTTCGGGGAGGCGGTCGGGGTCCTGGCGGGCGATGCGCTGCTGGCGGAGGCGCTGCGCCTCGCGCTCGCGTATCCCGAGCCGGCGGTCGCGCGCGAGCTCGTGCAGGCGACGCTCGGGATGATCGGCGGTCAGTACCTCGACATCAAGGGCGAGGGGGATCCGGAGACGGTGAATCGTCTGAAGACGGGCTGTCTCTTCAGCGCGGCGATCGGCCTCGGGCTGTGGGTCGCCGGCATGCCCGAGCGCGACCAGGCGCCGTGGCGTGCGTTCGGCGACGAGCTCGGGCTCCTGTTCCAGCTCGTGGACGATCTGCTGGACGGCGACGGCGTCGTCGCGCTGCACGGTGCGGACGCCGCGCGCCTGGCCGCCGACGAGGCGGCGGAACGCGCCCAGACCCGCCTCGCCGCGATCGACGCGGACACGAGCGTGCTCGAGGATATCGTCGCAAGCCTCGCCGCGCGTACCGCCTAACAGCGCTGAAATCGCCGCTCTAGCTGCGAGACGATGGCTCCTTGAGCCATGCCCTGGGGACACATGCCCTGGGGACAGGCCCGGGACAGGCCCTCGGACCGGTCCGGCGGAGACAGGTCATGCCGAGGTAGAGCCAGATTCGAGCCCACGGCTGCGTGGAGCGTCGTCGAATCGGGACATGTCTGGGGGACAGGCCCGGGCCTGTCCCCGGGCTAGTGTTGCGACCATGAAGAAGCGCCTCGACATCCTCCTAGTGGAGCGCGGGCTCGCCGAGTCACGCGCGCAGGCGCAGGCGCTCGTGATGGCGGGGCTCGTCCCCGGCTATGACAAGGCGGGGCAGCAGGTTGCGGACGACGCGCCACTCGAGGTCGTCGCCCCGCCACGCTTCGTCTCGCGCGGCGGCGAGAAGCTCGCGCACGGGCTCGACCTCCTCGGCGTCGACCCCGCCGGGCGGGACTGCCTCGACCTCGGCGCCTCGACGGGCGGCTTCACGGAGGTCCTCCTGCAGCGCGGCGCCGCGCGCGTCGCGGCGGTCGACGTCGGCTACGGCCAGCTCCACCCGCGCCTCCGCGACGATCCGCGCGTCACCGTCTACGAGCGCACGAACGCCCGTGCCCTGACCGGGCTCCCGTTCGCGCCCAGTCTGATCGTCTGCGACGTGTCGTTCATCTCGGTGCGCCTCGTCCTCCCACCGGCGCTCGCCCTCGCGGCTCCCGAATGGGACGCCGTCGTCCTCGTCAAGCCCCAGTTCGAAGCCGGTCGGGACGAGGTCGGGCGCGGCGTCGTCCGCGACCCGCAGATCCACGCGCGGGTCATCCGGGACATCGCCGAGGCGGCGCTAGCCTGGAAGGCCCGCCCGCTCGGGGTCGTAGACTCCGGCTTGCCCGGCCCGAAGGGGAACCGGGAGTTTCTCCTGCACCTGACCTCCGACTCCGACCCGAGGCTGCCCGATGAGCTCGACGCCTGGATCGCCGCCGCAATCGTTTGAGCCGCCGCGCCGCGTCGCGGTCGTCACGCACGGGCGCGTGGAGCGGATCGACCAGGGCCTCGAGCAGCTGCAGCGCATCGCGGCAGAGCTCGACATCGAGCTCCTCTACGACCCGATCGAGGCCGGCAAGCACGCTGTCGCCGCGACCGACGAGGGCGACCCGGATCTCTGCGTCGTCCTCGGCGGTGACGGAACCGTCCTGCGTGCGCTCGGCCGCTTCCTCGGCCGCAACGTCCCCGTGCTCGGCGTCAACTTCGGGCGCGTCGGCTTCCTGACCGGCGTGCGGCGCGAGGAGCTGGAGCAAGGCCTGCGCCGCGCCTTCAGCGGCGATCTGCAGGTCACCGCGCTGCCGACGCTCGCCGTCGACGTGGACGGGCAGCGCCGCCTCGCGGTCAACGACGTGGTCGCGACGAGCTCGCAGCTCGGCCGCATGGTCGAGCTCGGCTGGACCCTCGGCGGCGAGGATCTGGGCCTCCAGCCCTGCGACGGGCTCATCTGCTGCACGCCGTCCGGGTCGACTGCCTACAACCTCTCGAACGGCGGCCCGGTCCTCACCTGGGGCATTGAGGCGATGGCGATCACCTTCGTCGCGCCGCATTCGCTCCACGCGCGGCCGTTCGTCGTCGGTCCCGGCATCGCGCTCGAGGTCCGCAACCAGACCACGGACGTCGCGCTCGCCGTGCTGCTGGACGGGCACGAGGTGACGCGGCTCGAGCCGCGCGGCGGCTCGCTGACCGTCCAGCTCGCCGAGGAGACGAGCCTGCTCGCCACGTTGCCCGAAGCCGGCTTCTTCCGCCGTTACCGGGAGACCTTCCTCCATTAGCCGGCTCGTCCGCAGGCTCGCCCTCGTGCTGCTCGCGGCGCTCCTCACGGCCACGGTCGCACGTGGAGCGATCCCCCCTGACCCGGGGCCCAGGAAGCCACCGAAGCCGGCCACGCAGACGACTACGACCCCCACGGACGGCGCGTGGCTCTCCTACGGCGCGGACGACCAGCTGACGAATCACGTCACGTCCGCGGCGATCGACGCACGGAGCACACCGACGCTGGGCCTCCGCTGGGCCGGCACGCTCGACGGCTGGATGGCCGCTTCGCCCGTCGCGGCGCCCGTCGACGGGGCCATGGTCGTGTACGCCGCGACCGAGGGCGGATCGGTCTTCGCCTTCGACGCGGCGAAGGGCACCGTGCTCTGGCAGCGCTACCTCGGCATCGTCGAGACCACCGGGGACTGCGGAACCTGGGGGATCAGCTCGACCCCGGCGATCGACGTCCAGCGCGGGCTCCTCTACGTGATCGGGGCGACGGGGCTACTCCATGCGCTCGACCTGAAGACAGGTGAGGAGGCGGCCGGCTTTCCGCTCCAGATCACCTTCGAGCGCAACCGGGTCGAGTACGTGTGGGGCGGTCTGCGCATGGTGGGCGACCGGCTGTTCCTCGTCGTCGCGTCCTACTGCGACAAGCCCGACGACGCGGGGATCGCCGCCGAGGGGCGGATCGTCTCGGTCGACCTCACGACACGCGCGGTCACGAATGTGTGGGATCCCGTTCCCGGCCCCGGGAACCTGGGCTCGATCTGGGGCTACGGGGGCCTCTCTGTGGAACCGGACGGCACATCTCTCTACACCGGCGTGGGGAACGCGTCGGTGCGGGACGAGAAGGGCACCCTCGTGGACGACGC
>JAWVDX010000240.1:0-6264 GCA_033857015.1 Gaiellaceae bacterium | reverse complement strand
TTCAGCTCGACCCGGCGCTACGCGTCCTCTCCTCGGTGCACCCGACCCCGTACACCGGCAGCCCCGACAACGACCTCGTCGGCTCGCCCGTCGTCGCCGAGCGGCAGGGCTGCGGCGAGATCGTCGTGGCGCTCGCGAAGAGCGCGATGCTCTACGGCTGGCGCTCCGACGCCGTCGGCGGCACGCCGCTCTTCGCGTTGCGCGTCGCCAAGATGGACGAGACGAACCCCGTCGTCAGCCAGGCCGCCTGGGATGCGACGACGAACACGGTCGTCGTCACCGCGAGCGGCCGGATCGTCGGCGTGCGCATCGGCGCGAACTGCTCCGCCCGCATCGCCTTCTCCCACCAGTTCGGGCCGCACCGGCTCATCGGCTCGCCCACGGTGGCCGCGGGGCGCGCCTGGCTGACGCACGCGCCGCACGCGGCGGACTTCCTCGTCTCGGTGAATCTCGCGACCGGCAAGGTGGGCACGACCCTGCGCCTCGGCGGCCACGCGCTCGTGGCGCCGACGATCGTCGACGGCCAGCTCTTCCTCGCCGGCTTCAACGGGCTGCTCTACGGCTTCGGGCCGGCGCCGGCCCCGGTCGCGCTGCCCGAGCGGCCGCCCGCCGCCGGGGTCGATCCGATCGCCCGGCACGCATCGTCCTTCGGCGTCCGCTACGCCTGGCGCTCCGTCGCCGGCGGCGTGCTCGCGACCGAGGACAAGGGCCAGACCTGGCACCCGATCTTCTCGCTCCCTGCGGACCGGGTCTTGCGCGCGTCACGCCTCAACGGGCTCATCACCGTCGGCGGCGCACCCGGCAAGTGCGCCTGCCAGCCGCGTGTGCTCTGGACGGCCGACGCCGGGATCCACTGGCGCCAGACGAGCGCCGTCGCCGGCACCTACGTCGGCGGGCGCAACGGCCTCTACTGGTGGCGCGGCGCCAACGTCTTCCAGGTCACGCCGTGGCCCGCGACCAAGGGGCCGCTGAAGGCGACCCGCGTGTACCACTCCGAGACCGGCCGGATCGCCGCGGGCGCCTACGCGAACGGCGTCTTCTACGGCGTGCTCGGCAAGCACGTGGGCGGCCGCGCCTGGGACGTCGCGCCCACGTTCATCCGCATCGCGGGCGACGAGGTGACGACGCTGCCGCTGCCGGAGGAGACCGGCCTCCTCCTCGTGCAGTCGATCAGCGTCGCCGGCAAGACGATCGACGTCCTGGCCCACGACTACGGCTTCGCCGGCGCCGAGGCCCCGCTGGTCGACTGGCGCTCCGACGACGGCGGGGTCACCTGGTCGGTGGCCCGGCGCCCTTCCTAGCGAGCCTCGCGCGCGAGAAGAAGAGTCAGTCGGAGGAGAGGGACGTCGGCGCGCCGAGGGTGTCGTCGAGGCCCTGCCCGTCGAGCACGAAGCGGATCTTGCGCGCGAGCTCGTCCGGCAGGTACGGCTTCTCGAGGTATGCGGCCCGCGCGGCGGCGATGCCCTCGCGCAAGGCCGCGTCGGCCGGGTAGCCGGACGTGAACAGAACCCTCAGCCCAGGGCGGGAGGCGACGAGCCGCTGCGCGAGCTCGTGGCCGTTGAGCCCGGGCATCACGATGTCCGTGAGCAGCAAGTCGATGTGGGCCGTCGCCTCGGCGAGCTCGAGCGCCTCCTCGGCGTGAGCCGCCTCGAGCACGGCGTACCCGAACGAGCGGAGGGCGCTGCCGACGAGCCGCCGGACCTGCTCCTCGTCCTCGACGAGCAGGATCGTCTCCCCCCCGGTGAGCGTGGCGGTCGGGCGGGCGGACTCGATCCGCGAGCCGGTCGTCGCGACGGGGAAGTAGAGCTTGAAGGTGGTGCCGAGGCCGGGCTCGCTGTAGAGCCAGATGTGGCCGCCGCTCTGCTTGACGATCCCCTCGACGGTGGCGAGGCCGAAGCCGGTGCCGTCCGCTTTGGTGGTGAAGAACGGGTCGAAGGCACGGGCCTGGGTCTCCGCGTCCATGCCGACTCCGGTGTCCGTGATCTGCAGCATCGTGTAGGCGCCGGGCTTGACGTCCAGGTGCTCGGACGCGTAGTCGGCGTCGAGGAAGACGTTCGTGGTGCGCAGCGCCAGGGTGCCGCCGTCGGGCATCGCATCCCTGGCGTTGACCGCGAGGTTGAGGATCACCTGGGTCAGCTCGCTGCGATCGACGAGGATCGGCTCGATGTCGGGCTCGAGCTCGCGGTACACCTCGATCGTCTCGGGGATGAGCCGCTGCAGCAGGCCGTGGGCCTCCTCGGCGGCGGCGTTCAGGTCGGTGATCTCGGGCTCGAGGACCTGCTGGCGGCTGAACGCGAGCAGCCGGTGCGTGAGCTCGGCGGCCCGCTCGGCGGCGCTGTCGATCCGTTCCAGGTCCTCGCGCTCGGCGTCGCCGCTGGCCTCGTCGAGGCGCATCGCCGCGCACATCCGGATGACCATGAGGATGTTGTTGAAGTCGTGGGCGATGCCCCCGGCGAGGTTGCCGATCGCCTCCATCTTCTGGGACTGGCGCAGGTGCTCCTCGGAGCGGCGCAGCGCCTCCTCGGCCTGCTTCCGTTTGCTGATGTCGTGGGCGATCGCCGAGATGCCGACGATCTGCGCGTGCTCGTCCCGGACGGGCGACACGGTCAGCAGGACGGGGACCGCGGTGCCGTCCTTGTGCACCCGTTCGGTCTCGAACTGGCTGACGGGCTCTCCCGCACCCACGCGTGCCAGGAGCTCGTGCGGCTCGTCGGCTCGCTCCTCGGGGACGAGGAAGCTCGCGGGCTGCCCGATCGCCTCTGCTGCGGTGTAGCCGTACAGCTCCTCGGCGCCGCCGTTCCAGGCGGTCACCGTGCCGGTTAGGTCGGCGGCGAGGATCGCGTCGTCCGAGGACTCGACGATGCCCGCCAGCAGCCGCAGCTGCGCCTCGTTGCGCTTGCGCGCTTCCAGCTCGCGGTTGACCGAGCCGATCAGCTCGTTGACGTCGCCAGCCAGCGCGGAGACCTCGACGGGCCCGGCGACCGGGACCGCGCTCCGCGGCGAGCTGCCCGCGCTGTCCCGCACCGCGCCGGCGAGGCGGCGCAAGGGCCAGGCGAGCCGCCGGTAGGCGAACAGGGTGAACAGCGCCAGTGCTGCGAAGCCGACCAGGATGATCTCGCTCTCGCGCCGCGCCAGCTGCCTTCCCGGCTCGAGCACGGCATGCTTGTCCTCGCCGACGTAGAAGTGCCAGCCGCCGAACGCGACGGTCGCCTCCTGGTAGATGCGCGTCGTGCCGTCGAGGTCGCGCCGGTCGACCTGCTTGGAGGCCTGGCTGAAGTCGGTGCCGGCAAGCGCTCTGCCGTCCCAGCGCTCGGGGTGGACGGAGCGCATGACCACGGTCCGTCGATCCTTCGTCGTGACGAGGAACTCGGTGGGGTGGCCGCCGCCGTAGATCTCCACGAGGTGTGTCGCGGCGGTGTCCAGGTCGTAGAGGGCGACGACCGTCCCGTGCCCGGGGACGGGAACGGCGCTGACTGCCATGTGCGCGCCGGTCGCCGGGTCGAGCACGGGCGCGAGCTGCACCGCATGCGTGCGCGCCCGAGCCAGCCAGCTCGCACCGGCGTAGGAGCCGAGCGAGCCCTTTGCGGCCGCGCGCGAGGAGCAGACGACGGTCCCGTCCGTGCGGAGCAGGTCGAGGTGGCTGCGATCGCCGGCTCCGCCGCCGCCGCTGAAGCTCAGCGTGCAGCCGGCCGGGTGGTCGATGACGTTGCCGATCGAGGGGTTCGCCGCCAGGCCGGCCGCGGTCCCCTGCACGATCTTGAGCGTCTGGGCGACCTGGGCCGCGGCTGTCTGCGCTGCGAAGTGCGCGTCGGCGACGGCTTGCGCGCGCGCGTCCTGCGCGGTGCGCTGGTAGACGTAGGCGGCGCTCGCGGTCGCCACGAGCGCGAAGAGGACGAGCAGCAGGGCGAAGTAGGTCCGCACCGACAGCGGATGTCGCGGCGCAGCGACGGGCGCTTGCTCGTCCGCGATAGGACCGGTGGAGGCGCTCACGTAGGTCGTCGATCCTCAGGCGGTAGGACCATGCTCATGTTGTCGGCCGCGTTGACAGAAGAGTTGAGCTGTCGGGCCACCCGATCCCCGAAACGGGGAGCCCGGGCGCGCCCCTTTCGCGATCGATGCCTGCAGCCGACCGGCCGACTACAGCCGCATCGAGAGCACCTCGTCCCGACTGAGATAGGAGCACCGGCATGCCGCAGAGCGCACTTCTCGCCAACACGCGCGTCCTCGTCGTCGACGACGACGCCGCCGTTCGCGCCGTGCTCGAGCGCATGCTCGTCGCGCAGGGCGCCGACTGCGCGACGGCGCCGACCGCGCTCGCCGCTGCCGCCGAGCTGACGCGCGACGCCGGCTTCGAGGTCGTGATCACCGACCTCAACATGCCCGGTGGCTCCGGGGTCGAGGTGGTCACCGCCGCGGCACAGGCTCCCGGGGACATCGCCGTCCTCGTCCTGAGCGGCGAGGAGGATCCCGAGCTCGCAGCCCAGTTGATCGACCTGGGCATCTACGGCTACCTCACCAAGCCGCTGCGCCAGCACGACCTGGTGATCGCCATCCGCAGCGCCCTGGAGCGGCGCGCCAAGCGGATCGAGAGCCGGCGCCTCCGCGACGAGAGCGAGCGCGACCTGCAGCAGGAGACCGTCCTGCGCCTCGTCGCCGCCGCGGAGCTGCGGGACGAGGAGACCGGCGAGCACATCGGGCGGATGGCCGAGTACACCGCCGTGATCGCCCGCGAGCTCGGCCTCCCGTCCGACCGGGTCGAGCTGCTCCGCCTGGCAGCGCCGATGCACGACCTCGGCAAGATCGGCATCCCGGACAGCGTCCTGCTCAAGCCGGGCCGGCTCACCCTGGAGGAGCGCCAGACGATGCAGCTCCATCCCGAGATCGGCCACCAGATCCTCGCCAACTCCGACTCGGACCTCCTGCGCCTCGGCGCGCTGCTCGCGCTCACCCACCACGAGCGCTTCGACGGCACGGGCTACCCGCGTGGCCTGACCGGGGAGCAGATCCCCGTCGAAGGCCGCATCGCCGCGGTCGCCGACGTCTTCGACGCTCTTACCTCCGACCGCGTCTACCGGCCCGCGCTGAGCATCGAGGACGCGCTCGAGCTGATGCGCAACGAACGCGGCTACCAGTTCGACCCGGATGTCTTCGACGCGTTCGCAGAAGCCCTAGACCAGATCCTCGCAGTCCGAGACGCACACCAGCAGCACGGCAGGGGCCTCGCCGCTTAGGTCTCTCTCGCGCGCGAGACGTCTCGCCGCCGCGACCGACCTGGCGGGCGCGGCCCCCTGCGGCCCGTCCTCGTGTCTCCCGCCGCAGGCTCTGGCGTTCCTCACGGCCCGCTGCGTGGTGGCGGCCGGAGGGGATAGTGCTCACGCACAGCCCCGGAGAGCCGACGCCGCGCAGCGGGCCGAGCGCGGCCGAGTCGCAACGCCGTAGAGCAGGCGCCCCTCCCGCGCGGTGAGGGACGCCAGAGTGGGGGAGAGAGGATTCGAACCTCTGAAGGCAGAGCCGACGGGTTTACAGCCCGTTCCCTTTGGCCGCTCGGGCACTCCCCCCGGGGAGCGCCGCATTCTAACGGCGCGGTCGCGCGAGGCTGCGGGGAACACCGCCGCCGCGACTTCATAAGTTCTAAAGCGTGAAGCCCCGCCTGCCGATGTGCTGGGCGTGATCGATCTCGACCAACTTCTCAAGCGGGTTGTCGAGCTTGGCGGCTCGGACATCCACCTCAAGCTCGGCCAGCCTCCTGTCGTGCGGCGCGACGGCGAGCTCGGCGTCCTCGACGGCTGGCCTCCCCTCGGGCCGCAGGACCTGACGGGGATCGTCGAGCGGCTGACGCAGCATCTGCCGAGCAAGCTGGACGAGTTCCGGCGCACGGGCGAGCTGGACATGGCGTTCACGCACCCCGAGCTGCCGCGCTTCCGCGTCAACGGCTTCCGGCAGCGCGGCGCGATCTCGTTCGCGTTCCGCGTCATCCCGAAGGAAGTCCCGAGCTTCGAAGCCCTTTCGCTGCCCCTCGGCGTGCAGCAGCTCTCGACCTACCACCGCGGCCTCATCCTGGTCACGGGTGCGACGGGCGCAGGCAAGTCGACCACCCTTGCGGCGATGGTCGACCACATCAACCGCACGCGCCGGCAGCACATCCTGACGATCGAGGATCCGATCGAGATCCTCCACGCGGATCGCGGCTGCATCGTGAACCAGCGTGAGGTCGGGCTCGACACCGCCTCTTTCGGCCAGGCTCTGCGGCGCGCGCTGCGGCAG
>JAWVDX010000239.1:0-7778 GCA_033857015.1 Gaiellaceae bacterium | reverse complement strand
GAGCCGGGCGAAGGCTTCCGCTCCGGGCGGGAACGCGCCTTCGGCGCGCCAGAGCGCCCGCGGCGACCCGGCGAGCGTGCCGGAGCCGATGAGCACCGCGTCCGCGCTCGCGCGCAGCAGCCCCATGAGGAAGCGGTCGCTCTCACTGCCGGCGGCGATCAGCGCGTTCGAGCGCTCCAGCCATGGGATGGCGACGACGCCGTCGACCGTCTGGACGAAGTTGGCGTAGAGCGTCTCCGCGGCCAGGCCCAGCGGCCCGCCGTAGAGGCGCTCCAGCTCCTCCGGCAGGGGCAGCGCGGGCGCGGCGGCTGCGTCGAGGACGATCTGCAGCGGCTCCACGCCTAGGCCCAGCCGTAGACCGGGATTGCAGCGCCGGTCACGGCGGCTGCCGCGTCGCTGCAGAGGAAGGCGATGACGCTCGCGATCTGCTCCGGCGGGACCGCGTTCGCAGGGCCGCCGCCCGGGAGCGCTCTGCTCTGCGGCGTGTCGATGAGCGACGGGAGCACCGCGTTCACCCGGATCCGCTGGTCCGCCAGCTCGAGCGCCAGCACCTCCGTCAGGCGCACGACCCCCGCCTTCGCCACCGCGTACGCCGCCGAGCCGCCGCCGCCGGTCCGCGCGGCGCGCGCCGAGACGTTGACGATTGCGCCGCCCGCGCCGAGGCGCCGGGCCGCGGCGCGCGAGCTCCACAGCGCCGTCTCGAGGTTGAGGGACAGCAGCGCGCGCACGTCGTCCGCCTCGCTTTCGGCAAGCGTCGCGCCGCGGAAGCCGCCGACCGTGTTGACGACCCAGCGCGGCAGCTCGCCCTTGCCCGCGAGCTCCTCCCAGAGCGCCTCGACCGCGTCCGGGTCGGTGAGGTCGAGGCGCGCGTGGTCGAGCGCGACGACCGTGTCCCCGCGCGCGCTCAGCGCCTCGACGACCGCGGCGCCGAGGGCGCCTGACGAGCCGCAGACAAGGCTGATGTCGGCCATCAGCTCCAGGGGTTCCGGGCGCGCGCTTCCTGGAGGAATTCCCTGCGCAGCTCCGCGTCCTCGAAGCAGCCCCGCCAGAAGGTCGTGATCGTCTTCGAGTGCTCCTCCACGCCGCGCATGCGCGTGCAGAGGTGCGAGGCCTCGAGGTGGACGGCCACGCCCTGCGGGTCGATCAGCTCGACGAGCGTGTCCGCGATCTGCTCGCCGAGGCGCTCCTGCACGGTGAAGCGGCGCGCGTAGAGCCGGACGAGGCGGGTCAGCTTCGAGATGCCGATGATCCGCTCCCCCGCGACGTAGCCGATGTGGGCGTAGCCGAAGAAGGGCAGCGCATGGTGCTCGCAGAGGCAGTGGAAGGCGATCGGCCCCTCGACGATCTGGCTCGGCACCGAGCCCGGCGCGCCGGTCGTCTCGGATGGGAACGCCGTCAGCAGCTTGGGATCGCCGTCGTAGCCGGCGGTCGACTCGTAGAGGGCGCGCAGGAACCGCTCCGGCGTATCACGCGTCCCCGGTGTGTCGAGCGCGAGCCCCATGGCGCCGAAGATCTCGCCGACGTAGCCGCGGTAGCGGTCCCAGTCCTCGGGAGCGATGTCCCGTCCCTCGACGGGCGCGTGCGTATGGGTGAGCTCCTCCCAGAGCTCGCCTGAATCGGTCATGCGGAGGTCCCTTCCTCGATTGGGTGGAAACGCAAACGAACCTTGCAGGAGGCGTGCGCGTCGCCGCAGTCGCGACTCTCGCACTCGACGGAGGCGAGCTCGGTGTGCGCCAGCGCCGCGGCGGCGAGGCCGCGCCACATGCCCCGGTCGAGCTCGAAGGTCTGCGGCTCGGCGACAACGAGGGGCCGCAACGGACAGGTGGGTGTGGCGAGCAGCGCCTCGTCCGCGCTCACCTCGGCGACCGAGGCCTGGTAGCCGAGCCGGCGCAGCGCGCAGCAGAGGTTGTCCATCGCCGCGCCGAGGTCGCTCTCCGGCTCCAGCGTCGCCGCCTTCGCCAGGCGGGCGCCGAAGCGGGCGCCGACCTCCTCCAGCGTGCCGGAGCGGGACGCGTCCGGAAGCGCCGCGACGAGGAGCGCGACGAGCTCCTCGCTGTGGCGGTGCGGGAACTCGACCGCCGAGAGCTCGGGCGCGACGGCGTAGACCTTGGCGGGCCGGCCGGCGCCGGGGCCCTGACGGCCGGAGCGGCGCTCGAATGCGGGCTCGAGGAGACCCGCCGCAGCGAGGCGCTCGAGGCGGCTGCGGGCGACGTTGCGGTGCACGCCGAACGCGCAGGCGACCTCATCGGCACTGACGGGCCGATCCTGGGCGCGCGCGTGCAGCAGCGTGTCGCGCAGCTCGCTCGCTCCCAGTCCGTCCAGGCGCTCCATCTATCGACAACGTATCAGGATTTAGAGTGGGTATGCTTGGGCGATGCTCGCCTCGGTCGTCCTGCCCACGCGCAACCGGCCGGAGCGCCTGCGTCGCGCACTCGCCGGCCTCGTCGCCCAGCGCGTGACGGACTGGGAGGCGATCGTCGTCGACGACGGGGAGGGCGAGGGCATCGAGGCCGTCGCGCGGCTGGGCGACCCGCGGGTGGCGGCGCTCCCGAGCCAGGGCCAGGGTCAGGTCGACGCCCGCGCCACCGGGTTCGAGCGCGCGCAGGGTGACATCCTCTGCTGGCTCGACGACGACGACTGGTGGGACGACCCGCACCACCTCGAGCTGCTGCGCGACTCGGCGGCGGCCGGCGCGGCGCTCTGGTTCCGCGGAGGCTGGATCGTCCACGACGGAGGTTTGCGCGAGGTGTTCGACCACGACGCGACGCCCGAGTCGCTGCGCGTCGACAACACGATCCTCACGAGCAGCATCGCCTACCCGCGGCGCCTGCACGCGGAGCTCGGCCCGCTCGATCGCGCGCTCGGTGGCTACTGCGACTGGGACTTCATGCTGCGGATCTGCGCCTCGGGCCTCGCGCCGCACAAGCTCCCGGGCCTCGGCGTCTGCTACGCCGTGCACGACGAGAACGTCTCGAAGGACTTCGCCAACCCGGAGCGGCTCGCCAACTTCAACCGGTTTGCGGCAAAGCACAGCCTGGTAACGACCATTGCGAACCACGCGACGATGCATCGGAGGCTCATGGACGGTTGGGACGAGCAGGACGGGGCGCTCCAGCGCGAGTTCGAGTTCGACGGCTTCGCCCCGGCGATCGCCTTCGTGAACCGCGTCGCCGGGCTGGCCGAGGCGGAGAACCACCACCCGGACATCGACGTCCGCTACTCGAAGGTGACGCTGCGCTGGACGACGCACTCCGAGGGTGGGATCACCGAGCGCGACCACGACCTGGCGCGGCGCTCGGCCGAGCTGGCTACGGCGTAGGACAGGGCCCGCGCGGCGTCGCGTCCTCGCTGAGCGAGATCTGGTGGACGAGCGGACCGACCTGGCGGGGGACTTCCTTCGTCGAGGCGTCTCGGAGGTCGCCCGGGCCCACGACGCTGGTCGGGCTGACGATCCGGACGTCCGTGTACCCCGTCGCCGGGACGCAGACGGCGACCGTGGCGGTCGTGTCGCCGCTCGGGAGTGACTCGCTCCAGCGGGCGAGGTTCGACACCACGGTTGCGCGGCCGCCCGCCGCGTCCGACTCGAGGATCAGGGACAGCGAGCGCGTGACTGGCTCCTTCTGCCCTTCCCGGGCGTAGATCCGCACGTAGGCGGGACGGGACGGCTGTAGCCAGCCGTCGTCCGTGAGCCCGCGGGTCAGCCAGGCGGCACGCCACGGTCGCTGAGCGCCCAGGAGCACCATGTCCCCCGGGGCTCCGACCTGGTTGCCCACGAGGCGGAACCGCGAGTCGAGCGAGGTGAAGAGCACGTAGTCGGCGCCGCTCCGGTTCGCGATCCCGGTCGTGGGATCGAATGCGAGCGCGAGCTTCGGGAAAGAGCTCGGCGTCCACGAGAACGCGCCGCCCAGGGTGGCCGATCCGGACACGTCCTCGTTCCAGAACTCCGCGCTCCACCAGTAGGCGATGCTCGCCGAGAAGTCGCCTTTCAGCTTCGGGTAGGGGATCAGCGTCACGCGCGTGTCGGTCCCGAGCTGGCGGTCGACCCAGTTGAAGAGGAAGCCCTGCTTCAGGGTCAGCGGCTGCCCGCTCGTGCCGTCGACGCGGAAGAGCCGGTCGAAGCCGTACGCCGCCTGTGCCGGCAGGACGACGGCGAGGAGGACGGCGACCCCCGTTCCGAGCGCCCGTCGCGGGACGAGCGCTGCCGCCTGCGCGAAGATGACGAGCAGGACGAGCGTCGCCGCGACGAGCAGCACCTTGGCCCGGTCGGCGCTGCTCGCCCAGCCGAGCAGCGTGTTGTTGAGCATCGCCGCGGGCGAGTCGACGTTGAACTTCTCGTAGGCCGGGAGCGGCGTCGTCGCGAAGCCGGCCAGCACGACGACGAGCGGGGCGATCAGGGCGTAACGCGGCCAGGCGGCGTCGCGGACGGCGGCGAGCGCGGCGACGACGAGCAGCGGCACGGCGTAGAAGGCGTAGCGATCCTTCACGAGTCCGCCGCCGAAGCGCAGGTCGAACGACGCAGCCTCGAGCAGGACGAGCACCGTGGTCGCGAGCGCGACCGCCGCGAAGGCGCGCTCCCGCTCCGGCCGCTCGCGGTGCAGCGCCCGCTGCAGCCAGGCCGTGCCGAGCAGGAACGGGACGATCGCCATGGTGAGCGCGAGGATCGCCGCGTGCTGGGCGAACGCCTCGACGAGCCGCCACTGGATCACCCCGCCCTTGGCGGTCTCCGCGTAGTTGCCGAGCAGGCTCGACGCCTTGCCGGCGACCGCGAGCACGAGGACGAGCACGAGGCCGGCGCCGTAGAGCACGACGAGCGGGCGGCGCGTCCGCCAGAGCGAGCGCCAGGCGCCGCGGTCGACGACGAGCGCCTCGAGGAGGATCGCGACCGGGAACGCCGCCGCGAGCACGATCAGCTGCGTGCGCGCCAGCACGGCCACCGCAACCAGCACGAGCGCGAGCAGATCCGCCCGCCAGCGCCGCTGCTCGACGGCGCGCGCGACCGCCCAGACCGCCCAGAGGAAGGCGGGGTAGGCGGCCACCTCGGTGAGCAGGAACGAGGCGAGCACGATCCAGGGCAGCGCGACGCTCAGCGCGGCGGCGAGCAGCGCCCAGCGCGGCGATCCGAGCGCACGCCGTGCCAGCAGGAAGGCCGGCACCGCCGCCGAGGTCATCAGGAACGCGTTCAGCAGGTGCGTCGACTGCAGCGACCCGGGCACGTCGCCGCCGCCGTAGAGCGGGGCGATCAGCACCGGGTAGAGCTGGTTCAGGTTCCCGATCGTCTCGCCGTGCACGCGGGGCAGCGGGGAGCCGCTCTGCGCGACGCTGATCCCGAGCCGCTCGTAGAGCAGCTCGTCCGTCATCACGAACCAGTCCGCGACGCGCGTCGTCACGGCCGCGAGCAGCGCGCCGGCGGCGAGCCACAGCCCGAGCGCGCCGAGCAGCCAGCGATCCGCAACGAGGTCGCGCCAGCGAGCCCCGGCCTGCGCAGCGACCCCGGTCATCGGCGGGACTGTACGCGCCTCTAGAGCAGCGCGCGCAGCGCTGCCGCCTCGAGCGGCTCGCTCGCGCGGATGAGCGCGGTCGCCTCGTCGACCTTGCCCCAGACGTCCCAGAGCAGGAAGCCGCGCGGGCGGCGCTCCTCGTCCAGGTAGGCGACCACGCCCTTGCGGTTCGGCTCGGCCCACTCCGCGGCGACCGTCAGGCGCGGGTCGGTCTCGCCGACCGCCTCGTACCCGAGCTCGAACAGGTCGGAGTAGAAGAAGGGCAGATGGTCGTACGGCGTGTCCGCGCCGGCCATGTTGGCGCCGACCGCGCGGCCGTGGCTCTTCGCGTGGTCCTCGTGCTCGACGCGCAGCTCCGTGCCGAGCCCGCTCGCGGGGAACCGCGCCACGTCACCGGCCGCGAAGACGTCGTCGCGCCCGCCCACACGCCCGCGGTCGTCGACGCCGATCCCGTCCTCGACCGGGAGGCCGGCCGCCGCGGCGAGCTCGTCGTTCGGGACGATGCCGAGGCCGGCGACGATCGCGTCCGCCTCGAGCTCCTTGCCGCTCTCGGTGCGTACGCGGGTTCCGTCGATGCCGCTGACGGTCTCGCCGGCCAGCACCTCGACGCCCTTCCCGCGGTAGTACTCGGTGACGAAGGCGGACAGCTCCGCGGGGAAGATCCGCGCGCCGATGCCGTCCCCGGGGAAGAGCATCGTCACCTGGCAGCCGTTCGCCGTGAGCGAGGCCGCGAGCTCGGAGCCGATGAAGCCGCCGCCGATCACGAGGACCCGGCGGCCCTCGGTCTCGGCGAGCGCGTGCAGCCGGCGGAAGTCGTCCAGCGTCCGGAAGTAGATGACGTCGCCGTCGCCGGGGAGGGTGCGCGGCGTCCCGCCGGTCGCGAGCAGCAGCTTCTCGTAGCCGTACTCCTCGCCCTGGTCGTCGCGCGCCGTGCGCGCCTCGAGGTCGAGCGAGACGATCCGCCGGCCGAGGACGAGGTCGACGCCCAGCTCCTCGGTGCCGCGCCAGATCGTCTCCTCCGCGTCGCCGGACCAGAGGCCCTTCGTGAGCGGCGGCCGCGCGTACGGCGGGTGCGGCTCCGCGCCGACGAGGACGATCGAGCCGTCGGAGTCGTGCTCGCGGATCCCCTTGCAGGCCGCGTCGCCGGTCAGGCCGCCACCGACGATCAGATAGCGAGAGCTGCGCATGGAGCCTCCTTCAGAGCTGGCGGGCGAGCAGGGCGAGGGCGAGCAGGACGGCGGACCCGCTGAGCAGGCGGAGCGCCGCCTCGGCCGGGGCGATGAGCTCGGGGCGGCCGAGTCGCTCCACCGTCCCGTCCGCGAAGCCGACCTCGGCCGCGACCTCGCTGACGTTGCGGCGCAGGTGGCGGACGAAGGAGGAGAGCCGGCGCTGAGCGAGGCTCATCAGCGTCGCGCCGCCCGCGGCGGCGACGGCTGCGACGGTGACCCGCTCCTGCTGCGCGAACGCGCCGACCAGCACGGGGAAGCCGCCCCAGCTGGCGGCGAACCACCAGTCGGTGTGGAAGCGGCCGCCGGCGAGCTCCAGGTTGTAGGCCGTCACGAGAAAGGCGCCCGCGGCGACGAAGGCGAGCAGCCAGGGCAGGCTCTGCAGGGCGGCGACGATCCCGATCGCCACGGCTCCGGCGATCGAGACGGTGGCTGCGACGGACAGCACCGCATCCGGGATCTCGGTGCGCAGCGGCCGTCCCTTGAGCTCGTCGAGGGCGTGGGCGCCGATCCCGACCGCGAGGAAGAACGCCGCCAGCGTCAGCCCGAGCCGCGCCCAGTCGACCCGCGGCGCGAGCCCGGCGCCGAGCGCGACGAAGGAGAGGTGCCAGGCGGTGTAGGGGAGGTGGAGCACTGTGACGTAGTCGCGCCAGCCACCTCGCTCGAGCGCGTAGAACGCGGGCCGCGGCTGGGCGCTCACGTCCTGGTGCCCCACATCACGAGGCCGCCGCCGAGACTGAGTCGCTGCGCGTGCACGTCCTCGATACCGGCGGCGCGCCAGGCCGGTTCGAGCCGGTTCGGCGGCCAGTCCCGATGGAAGGAGCGGATGCTGGGCCCCAGGATCCGTCCCACGTCGTGCCAGGCAGGCGCGATGAGCCGTCCCGCGAGCGGCAGGCCGGCGCGCACGTAGAGCTCCCAGGCGGGGCGCGCCAGGCCGCGCGGGAGGCCGAACTCGAGCATGGCGATCGTCCCGCCGGGGCGGACGACCCGCGCCAGCTCGGCGAGCGTCGCCGCCGGGTCGTCGACGTAGCGCAGGAGGTAGGTGAAGGTCAGC